>DODG01000218.1:0-20902 GCA_003509065.1 Acidobacteriota bacterium | reverse complement strand
CAGAGTCCTTCAACGAAGCAGTCGTGTTCGGCCTGCGGTTTCGTCCTTGGTGTGGGCTTGGGATTTGTCGCGCACGAGAGTGGTCACCTTCTAGCCAATGGAGTATTGGGCACTGACGTGTATTTCAAAAAGGTAACGGCCGCAGGACTACCATTTTTCGCGATTGCCCACCGGGAGGTGTTATCACAACGACAGGAATTCGCAGTGTCGTCGGCAGGCTTCTTGGCTCAGTTTTCGGCTGTTGAATGGGTGCTTACACGGGCACCGGAACTGAGGCATCGACCGGCTTCCGTGAGTAAAGGTGTGCTGGCGTTTCATCTTGGGACTTCGGTCATGTACGGCATCGCCGGCTTGGGACACTTGGGACCCTTAGAACGGGACACACGAGGAATGGCGACGAGTCTTGGGATCGATGAACAGTGGGTTGGTGTCGCCGTGTTGGCGCCGGCGATACTGGACACTTATCGATATTTTCGTCCTTCGTCAAAATGGGCGCGGTGGGCCAGTCGCATCTCCAAGATCGTAATTCTCATTCCGTTATTCACTTACTTATCATAAAAAGGTCGGAGTAGAATCGAGTCCTCGTCGAGCCGTTGGTCTGCGACATAGAAAGGATGTGGCAGGATGACAGAAGCGATTGATCAGTTGGTGGGACGGTACGAGTCGAGACAGTTAACCCGGCGACAGTTGGTACAGGCTCTTGGCGTCTTGGTCGCGGCCAGCCGGCCCGCTTCGGCCAAGCAGTCGCCATTCCATGGCGTATCGCTGAATCACACTTCACTTGCCGTGTCTGATGTGGCCCGCGCCCAGGGTTTTTATCAGGACTTACTGGGTCTTGATGTAGTGAGCCGACAGGCAAACGGCGTGAATCTCGGTCTTGGAAGTAGTTTTCTGGGGCTGTATCAGATCGATCCACCTGGACATACGCATCATTGCTGTATTGGTGTCGAGGATTTCGATCTTGAACAGGCGGCGGACACGCTACGCCAGCACGAACTGGAGCCCTCCTTCAATCGTGGCGTGGAAGTGTATTTCAGGGATCCGGATGGAACTCTGGTGCAACTCTCAGCCAAGGATTATCGGGGATAGGTGATAGGCGATGAAGCAGATGAAGCAAGGAATCATGCCCAAGCTAACGCGTCGCGAATGGTTTGAAACTGCCACCACCGTTGCAGGCAGTCTTCTGGCGCCGTCAGTGTACGGAGCAGATCTGGTGCGAGGACAGCGCACGCCGTCCGTCCCGGATGTGGATCATTTGATCTGGGGTGTCGCGGACTTGGAGGCCGGTATTGATCACTTGGAGCGGTTGACCGGGGCGCGGGCGGCGGTCGGGGGGAGTCATCCGAATCGCGGAACCCGGAACGGCATCTTGGCGCTCGGTACACGGCAGTACATCGAAATCTTGGCTCCGGACCCGCAGCAGCCGCACATAGCAACACCGCGCGTGACGTTGCTTAAACAACTCCAGACGCCTCGGCTGATGACGTGGTGTGCGCTTGGTCAAGACGTCGACGCACTCGCAAGGCAGGTGCACGAGGCTGGGGAAACGGTCGACGAAATTCGAGACGGTGCGAGGGAGCGGCCGGATGGGGTGGTGCTGCGTTGGCGAAATTTATATATCGCCGGTCACCAGGGTGACGTCATTCCCTATGTCATCGAATGGGGTACGGGGGTGCCACATCCGAGTGGCGATGCACCGCAAGGCGGTACGCTCCAGTTACTTACACTGCACCATCCTGAGGCCGATCGGATGAATGTCTTACTGGAAACCTTGGGACTGTCTCTACGGGTCGAGTCTGGGCCGACGGCACAACTCACCGCGCAACTGGATACTCCACTCGGCAGGGTTGTCCTCGAGTAGCCGCGCGGCGTCGGCGAGCGTCGGGCAGTGTGGATGCTGTCACTCGTGGATTACACCCACCCTTTTTGTCGAAACATTCGCAGTGCATCCGTGAACCGTTTCAATTCCTCGGGAGTGGCCGAGAGGGAGAGGCGGTTAAATGATGCCAGGGGTGGAAAAGCTCGACCGACGAGGATGTCCTGTTCTTGCATGCGGCGTTGGTACGCACTATGGTCCCCACGGATCTCATGAAACAGAAATGCGGTGTGGCTTGGAAAGTACTTCAGTTCGAGTTCATCGAGACAGGTCGTGACTACCTCACGGCATTGTGCCCAAATGCGCAGGCTCTTGGCGGTCCAGGTTGCATCCTCCAGTGCGGCGAGCGCGGCGGCAAGGCCTAGCATGTTGGGGCGGCTGTGATTGGCAAACTGTTCCAGACGCTGGGCGGTGCTGGCTGCGCACAGACCGTATCCGACCCGCAATCCGGCCATTCCGTAGAGTTTTGAGAAGGTGCGCAATACCAATACGTTTGAATGTGTCTGCACCCACTTGTCAGCTGACCAGTAGCTGGGGTCATTAACGAACGGGAAGTAGGCTTCGTCGATGATAAAAAAGACATTATCCTGGGCCGAGGCGATCCACTCGTCGACAGCAGCACTGGGCGTAAGGGTGCCAGTCGGGTTATGAGGATTACAGATGTACACCAGTGTCGGCTCCTGCCATCGTGCAGCCATCGCACTCATCCGGTCAATATCGTGTGCGGAGTCGTTGGTTAACGCGACTTTTTCGAGGTGGTAGGGAAATGGCTCACCGTACTCCATCGCATTTTCATAAGTTGGGTCCGCCTGGAGGATACGACTCTCGGGTGACGCATACGCCTGGACCGCACAGCGAATTAATTCAGTCGAGCCAGCTCCCAGAATGACTTGCTCATCACTGAGTCCATGGAGTGCTGCCAGGCGCGCTCGGAGTTGACCCCGTCGCGCACGCGGATAATGCGGCACTTCCGCGAGTGTCTCGAGGATTGCCGTTCGGGCGGTTGGCGGCAGGCCTAACGGATTAGAATTGTGATTTAACTGCAGGATATGGCGACCGGTTGCTTGGTTCCAGGTCTTGTGCACGACGGCTTCAGAATCCGCAAATGTCTGGTTCGTGGACACAGTGAGTGCTGCCCAGGCACTGGTTCCCGTCGTCAAAAATGCTCTTCGGTCCACGGTATCTCCTTATGGTTGAATCGGATTGACGGCCACGTAGTCGTTGGCCAGTTTGTCCACTTGGTCGAGCACGTCGCTGAGGATCGTCGGCAGCCGTGCGGCGCTCACTCTGCCCAGTGCCGCAATCGACCAGATAGTCGCAATTGCCACTTGGCCAGTTTCAACAATCGTCACGGATGTGTTCACCTGCAGGTCAATGCTGTAGGCGTACAGGTCTTCATTAATCGCAAAGGAATTAACGTTTAAATAAATGTACGGGTCGGCCGTCTTGCTGAGTGACATGCCATGCTCGTCGAGGCGGTCTTCGACCACCGTCTGCAGCATCGCGCGAGTTAGTTGGCCGCGTTCCAGTTCAGGTTGGAGGTCTTCAATAATGAGATCAAGGGGGCCAATACCTTTGAGATTATCGCGCTCACTGTTCTGCGCCGTCGTCGTGGGATTGGCGGCCACGAGGATCACGATCGTGGTGAGTGTGATAAGCAATTGTTGATGCATAACAAGCCTGTGTCAGGTGCTGACTCGTTCGTTGCGATTCGCTATGTGACACGCCATTCGATAAGCCCAAATTCTCGCCATTCGATGTCTTCGTCGAGAAACAGCGCTCCGGGCGGACCGATGTCACCTACCTTGTATGATTCTGTCTGCGGTTCAACCTCGAGACGGACGGCTGTTGTGGTTACGGGGTCAAAGGTTACTGTGCTAAAGGTATCGTGTGCGACAGTGTACGGGTCCCGGGTGGCGACTGGGTGCCACCGGTCCTCGTGCCGATAGAGAATACGCCACGAGGACGGAAACTTACAGAACCGCTTATCGTCGAACCAATAGGTTTCTGCCGAGGAGATTTCGGTCGGCTGTTTAAAGACATACTCCAGCCATGCTGGCTGACCCACCGGCGGTCGCATTCGGAAGAAACGGTGTGACTGGTCAGCGGAATTGAGCGGCTCACGTCCGTCATACACCGATGCAAGGTCGTCATTCTGATCGTTGTAACCGGTCCAGCCTTTTTGCACGCCACCTGAAGTTCGCACCTCGCTGATCTGTTTGGGTGGCAACGGTGGAAGCCAAGCTTGGGTTGGCGTACGAGCCATCCAGACCGCCATTTCACCCATTCCGCGATTTGCCCATACGTAGTAAGGAATGGCCGTGAGTTGATGGGGAACCGCGTGAGTCGTCGAGTTGCTGTTGTCACGACGTTCGATTGCTTGCACGGGGCCGGAGATGACTTGGATGCCTTCCAGCAGATTTGGTCGGAACTCCGTATCGAGCTCGGCGTCATCGGGCACCACAATATTAAGGGCCCGCCCGCCATTATCAGGCCACTCGGCGCAGTACACGAGCGGCCCTCGTTGCAAGGCAACGCGATCTCGGTCGTCCTCAACGTTTGGGTGGGCCACAACCTGGCGTACCGGCATCGGCAGATCCAATTCAATGAGATCCCCAGCGTTCCACGTGCGGTCGAGTCTGATGTAGCCGTGCTCCACGATCAGTGGCACAGGGTCTCCATTAAGACGAACGGTCGGTGGGGTGGGGGTGTCACCAATGAACTGATAGAGATCTCCTGGCATGACCGTGTCGCCAGTCCATCCAGGAATCCGCAGGTGGACGGTGAACCTCGTGGCACTCTCGGGCTCGACATGGAGGGCGACCTGGCCGTCCCAGGGATACCGGGTATCCTGGCGGAGAGTCACGGTTGTTTCATTGAGCGTCACCTGTGCTGTGCTGTCGACGAATAAGTTGACGTACACCTCATTCGACGGTCCGCTGGCGTAGATGTATTCGCCGACTGACGCCACCATGCGGACGACGTTGGGAGGACAACACGGCACATTAATCCATTCAAAGCGTTCGTAATCACCAAACGACTTCAGAGGATTCTGGTAGAAAAAACGGTCACCTTGAAGATTAACACCTACCAGTAAGGCGTTGTAGAGCACCCGTTCCATCACGTCGATGTACTTGGCGTCTTTATCACGGAGGAACAGGCGATGATTCCAGACGACCATTCCGTAAGCCGCGCAGGTTTCGTTCCAGGCACTTAAGTTGGGTAATTCGTAGGCTTCACCAAATTGCTCGTGGAAGCGGATGGAGCCAATACCGCCCGTGAGATAGGTCTTGTAATGGATCGTATCTTGCCAGATAGCGTCAACGGCGTCGCTGTACGCGTCGCTTTGAGCTAATGTGCCGATATCGGTCATTGGAATGTAGAGAAAGGTAGCTCGCACGCAGTGACCCACCGCTTCAGTTTGGTCGATGACTGGGGCGTGGTCTTGTGCCATTGTGCGGTCGCGCGCATATTCCCCGAGACGTTCGTAATCTTCTTTTCCACGCTCGTCCGCAAAAAACTTCGCAAGTTTCCAGTACCGGTCGTCTCCGGTATTGCGATAGAGTGCGATGAGGCCCATCTTCAAGCCTTGGTGACCCGAAATGTATGTGTCTTTTTCAGGCCCGTACCCCTGATCAATCTGATCCGCGGCTTTTAGTGCCACTTCTAAAATTTGCCGTTTCCCTGTCGCTTTGTAATACGCGGTCGCAGCCTCAAGAAAATGTCCGGACACTCGAACTGCTTGGTCGGGGTTCTCTAGTCGACTGTCAAGAGACGCCAACATTTCGTTGATGGTTCCGTCAATGGAGGTTTCCAGTTGTTGATCCGCTCGGTCAGTCAACATGTACGCAGCCGCTTCCACCAGTTTTGCAACATTAAAGACGCTTCCGCTCTCAAATCTGACCAAGCAGTAGTCGAGTGACACGTTCCGGTTTGCTTCCATCCGCGGGCGCCAAAATGAATCGGTGATTGTGACTTGATCAAGCGGAACGGCCTGAACGCTGTAATTTTCGACTGTTTGCAGCGTCGGGATGACGGACACGCCGTTCGTGTTCACCAACCGTTTCTTCGTCCCAGCGTACCCAAGGGTGCGACCAGCGGGGGGAAGGGTAATCAGTCCCATGGCCGCTGCGGCCTGAAGAAAACGTCGGCGATCGATCGAACTCATATCACTTCTCCTTAAGAGGCAGCGCAGGCTTACGGTCCTGCGATGTGCCAATCCTACGTGGCTGCGGCAGCGTCGTCAAACGACCGCGCATTGCATGTAATAGAAATCTTCGATAGTGTCTTTTGCAGAGTGAAGGAGATCGCAATGCGTCATGCAAAACAGATAGGCTCGGCGGTAATTGGAGCGCTCGTGGCGCTGGTGTTGACGGGGACGATAGCGCGGAGTCAACCTGTAGATCCGGCTTTCGATGTCAGGCTGCACTATGACAAAACCGACTACATGGTGCCCATGCGCGATGGAACGCGCCTCTTCACGATTGTCTACACGCCGAAAGATACGTCGAAAATCTATCCGATTTTGTTGGTGCGTACGCCGTACTCGATTCCGCCATACGGGCCTGACGAATATCGCGATGTGTTGGGCCCTTCAGCAGAGTTCGACCGCGACGGGTACATCTTTGCCTTTCAGGACGTTCGAGGAAAATTTCGTTCGGAAGGGGAGTTCCAGGTGATTAAACCCTTACGAACTGATGAGACCGGTGTGGACGAGAGTACCGATAATTTCGACACGATCGAATGGCTGCTTCAACACATACCGAATCACAATGGGCGGATTGGCCAATGGGGAATTTCGTATCCCGGTTGGCAAACGGTGATGGGCATGATTGACGCGCATCCAGCTTTAGCCGCCTCGTCACCCCAAGCTTCTCCATCCGACATGTTTATTGGCGATGACTGGCATCACAATGGGGCCTTCCGCTTGATGTATGCGTTTGCATGGTTGTCTCGAAACGCCGCTGTGCGATCGAGTCAGACGGAACAGTTCAACCCACGATTCGATTATGGTACGAACTGGGGTTACCGATTCTTTCTAGACGCTGGGACGTTAGCCGACATTACGGAGCGGTACTTTCAGGATCGCGTGCCGGCGTGGACCGAGTTTATGGAGCACGGGACATACGACGAATATTGGCAGCAGCAAAATGCTCTCCTCTTTCTCGATGACATTGATCATCCGATCTTGAACGTGGCGGGCTGGTTTGATGCCGAAGATTTTTATGGGCCGATGTCGATCTATTACACACTGGAAGCCTCCAATCCAGATAACCGGAGCACGCTAGTCGTTGGACCCTGGCTTCATGGTGGGTGGCGCAGCATGGATGGTGATGTGCTCGGTTGCGTCGAGTTTGAGTCGAAGACCTCTCATTATTTTCAACGGAACGTCCAGCATCCATTTTTCAATTACTACCTCAAGGATGAAGGACCTTGGGCCTCGGCTAGTGCTGAGGCCATAGTGTTTGAAACCGGATCGAATATTTGGAAAACCTATGATACGTGGCCCCCGGCAGCAACTGAGTCGGCGGCCTTGTACTTTCACCCGAATGGCCGCCTCTCGTTTGAGCCGCCCACCGATTCATCAGGTGATGCGTACGATGAGTATGTGAGTGACCCGGCTAAGCCAGTCCCGTTTTCGTCAGAGATCCGTACTACCCAAGGTCATGAGTGGATGATTGAGGACCAGCGCTTTGCTTCGACACGACCCGATGTTCTTGTTTACCAAACCGAGGTGCTGACCGAAGACGTGACCCTGGCTGGTCCGATCCTTGCCACACTATTTGCTTCAACAAGCGGAACCGACTCGGATTGGATTGTGAAGCTAATTGACGTCTATCCCGGTGATGCCGTTGGGGACGCCTGTGCTGTGCCGATGAGTGATTTCCAGATGCTCTTGGCGGGAGAGGTCTTCCGCGGGAAGTTTCGCAATAGTTATACGATGCCAGAGCCAATGGTGTCGGGTGAGATTACGGAACTTGAGTTCAGCCTGCGTGATCGCTATCACACCTTTAAGGCGGGACATCGGATCATGGTCCAGGTGCAGAGCACTTGGTTTCCAGTAATCGATCGAAACCCCCAGACCTTCGTTGATATCTATAAGGCGACCGCGTCCGATTTTCAGCCAAGCACGCAACGAATCTATCGGTCATCGGAACGGGCGTCCCATTTGACAGTCGGGTTGCTCCCTGGTCACGAATAATGTTGAGTCGGTGTGATATCCAGCCTCGCTTGTTTGCTAACGCGCTCTGGTGTGTTGTGCTCGTGCTGGGTTGCAATAATCCAGTCAGCATTGATGAGTCCAAGAACGCCAGTCAGCCCGAAACCACCAACGCTCGCCCGAACATTCTGTTACTCGTTGCCGACGACATGGGGTACACCGATCTTGGATCGTTTGGTAGTGAGATTCCGACACCGAATTTGGATGCTCTGGCGTTTGATGGCGTGCGCTTTGTGAACTTCCACGCTGCGCCCAGTTGTGCGCCGACTCGGGCCATGCTGATGTCAGGGCTGACCGGTGGTGAAGCAGGCGTGACGGACACCATGGCTCCCGTGTTGTCAAACGACGTCGCAGCTTTACCTGCGCTCCTTCAGGATGTGGGTTACCGCACCTACATGGCCGGTAAATGGCATCTCGGCATTGAACGTGACCAGAGTCCGACCGCCCGAGGGTTCGATGCCTCGTTCGCATTGGTCCGAGGTGGGGACAGTCACTTGGGAGCTAGTCATTTTGCGCCTGAGACTGTGGCCTATCGTGAAAACGGTGATCTTGTCCAAGTTCCTGACGACTGGTTTTCAAGCAGACTTTATACAGACAAACTCATCGAGATGATCCGCTCTGGCCAAGACAACCGAAGCCCGTGGTTCGGGTACCTAGCGTTTACCGCACCACATTGGCCACTGCAGGCACCGGCGGACTGGCGGGACCGGTCAGCCGACCGCTACGACGGGGGATACGACCTGCTACGAGCAGGCCGCATTAACCGCGCCCGGGAGCTTGGAATTATCCCAGATACCACCAGTGTCGAGGATTACGTCGGTCTTGCGCCGCCTTGGGAAGACTTGGATACCGAAGCGCGTCAGAAGAACGCACGAGCGATGGAGTTGTATGCGGCCATGGTCGAAAACATGGACCACCATGTTGGACGTCTCTTGGAGTATCTGCGAACAACCAACCAGTTCGACAACACAGTGATCCTCTTCTTCTCCGACAACGGTGCGTCTGGTTCCGATTCCAGTTTCCGACCGAGAATGCCTTGGAAACCGGACCTCGCTTGGAATAATAGTTTGCCCAATATGGGTCAGGCAGGGTCGTTTGTTGCCATTGGGCGGGGATGGGCAGAAGCGACGACAGCCCCATATCGTGCTGTTAAAGGATCGCTGTACGAAGGCGGTACACGGGCTGCAGCCTTTATGCATCATGAGTCGCTCCTGCATGGTGGAAACATCGATCGTGGGTATCTGACGGTGATGGATGTACTCCCGACATTGCTCGAGATTGGTGGAACGTCGCATCCCGGTACTGAATTTCAGGGCCGTTCCGTACTTCCCATCCGAGGACGGTCATTTTGGTCACGAGTTCAGGGTCAATCGGAACCAGTGCACGGTGACAACGACGTCATACCATGGATAAGCTCGTCCCCGAGATCTCAAGGTCCGCAAGCCGCTCTTGTGCGGGGAGACTGGAAAATCGTGCGAGAGCGAGAACCTTCCGGTGTTCCTGACGCCGCTCCTGTGTGGAGGTTGTATCACTTGGCGACCGATCCCGGAGAGACTACCGATGTGGCGGAGCAGTGGCCCGACCTTCTAGAAGAATTAATTACGCTGTGGAATGTTTACGAGGCAGGACTGTAGCGTAACATTTGTAGGAGGAGACTTACTTTTGTGAGACGGACAAAAATTATCGCGACGATTGGACCCGCGAGCGACACTGACGAGGCAGTCGATGCTCTGATAGCAGCTGGCGTCGACATCTTTCGTATTAACTTTTCTCATGGCGATCGCGCAAGCCAGCAACGAATGTATGAACGTATTCGTGCGGGTGCGGACCGAGCTGGTCAGCTGGTCGCCATTATGCAAGATCTGGCTGGTCCGAAGATTCGTACAGGTCGATTGACTAAAGGCGAGGTTGTGCGGTTACAGGAAGGCACGACGCTGCGAATCGCTACTGGAGACTTCGTGGGTACGGCGGATCGCCTCTCTACCACCTTTGCGGGTCTGGCGAAAGCGGTGACGGCTGGAACACGTTTGTTACTTGACGATGGGCGTATTGAACTCCGCGTGTGTGATAGTGATGGGTCTGAAGTTGTTACGGAAGTGGTCCATGGTGGTGTGCTGGGAGAGCACAAAGGCATTAATGCGCCTGGTGTCGAGCTCGCAGCCTCGGCACTCACGGAAAAGGATGTCGAGGATCTGAAATTTGGTGTGAGTCTGGGTGTTGATTTCGCGGCAGTAAGCTTTGTCCAAACGGCAGAGGACTTACAACGCGCCCGCGAAGTGGCGGGGTCGGCCGTGGCACTGGTCGCGAAGATCGAACGTCCTCAGGCGGTAGCACGATTTAGCGAGATTCTAGAGGTGGCGGACGCGGTTATGGTAGCGCGCGGTGATCTCGGGTTGGAGATTCCCTTGGAACATGTTCCGCGGGTGCAGAAGGAATTGACCCAGCAGGCGCGAGCCGTTGGGATTCCAGTGATTGTTGCGACACAGGTACTTGACACCATGCGGTTTGAGCCTCGCCCAACGAGGGCTGAGGTGAATGATGCGGCGAATGCGGTCTACGATGGAGTGGATGCCATCATGCTGGCAGGCGAAACCGCAGTCGGTGAATTTCCTGCACTGACCGTTGAAACACTTGCCTCGGTGATCGTCGATGCTGAGAGTGTGCCGCCGACGGCGCAGCCTTCTCCAAGTACGCCGGGTCAACACCATGGTCGTGCGCTTTGTGAAGCCGCTCTGAAACTGGCGACGTCCTTTCGGGCGGCCGTGATTGTAGCGGTAACTCGCCACGGTGCAACAGCGCAACAACTGGCAGCGCTCAGACCACCAGTACCAATTTTTGCCGTGACCGATGATCCTGCGATTGCGCGCCGGCTCACGTTGTCCTGGGGTGTAGTGTCGTCTACTTTAGACGCGTCCGAGTTGGACACAGCCTCAATTCAACAAACACTCTTGCAGCAAGAAACCCTACGGTCGGGTGATACCGTTGTCTTTGTTAGAGTCCATTCCGATCTGACGCTGGCCGCTGGCAATTTTCTTAAACTGCAGACACTTCCATAGCGCACGCGACAAGCTGGTCTGCACAATGGAGGGAGCAGTGGTGCATTGGTTTGGATTGCTCGCGGATGTTGTAGTTCTCGCCCATATGGGTTTTGTACTCTTTGTGGTGCTTGGGGGGTTAGCCGTATATTGGCGGCCATGGGTTCTCTGGTTGCACGTACCGGCCGTTCTTTGGGGGGTCGGTATTGAGTGGGCCGGCGCAGTCTGTCCGTTGACACTGGTGGAGAACTGGCTACGAAATCAAGCGGGTGAGGACGCCTATACTGGTGACTTTATTCAACAGTACCTTCTACCGACTCTGTATCCAGCAGGTCTGACGCGCGAGACCCAAATAATGTTAGGGGCGGCAGCTCTCACGATTAACATCGCTGTGTACTTCTGGCTGTGGCGGCGGCATTGCAGTTCTATCAAACGATAGCTTCGTTTGATCACGCATTGCGACTAGGACAGAATGTGCCGGCGACTGCCGCTACTTATTGCTTCCCAAGCGTGGGTCCTCCCGTGTCAACCTGATTGGGCACCCGGTCTGCTGCAGCAGGTAAAGGTGGAAAAGGTACATGGGGTTCGTCTTGGTACCAGTATGCCACCGTGTACCAATTATCTGCCCGATGGTTACCGTGTCCGTGCTCCATAGTGACACGAATGGAATCTTGGAAGGCAACCGGTGACTCGGTGTGATGGCGATAGACCATCCATTCGGCTCCGCGGTTGTCTCCGCCGTTCATCGGGTTACCGTAACGCTGGAACGCGAATGTGGGTTTGGCGTGTCCAAACGGGTTGATCCCACAGCCACCGTAACACCAGGCGCCCAAGTAGTAATCCTCGGAGCCGGTTCCAATAATCTGTGGTGCAGTGGCACCATCAATGAAGATCATTTCGTCACCAGCTCCCCACCAGTCGCCTTGATTTTGCAAGATGCTGTGGGTAACGCCAACGTAGTGCCCGCGTCCTTCGGTTTCAAGGATGACGTAGTTGTCTGCACCGTTGAGGTTGGCGTGGTCTGCAATAAGGGGATCCATAGTCAAATTCCAGTCAGTGGTCCAGACCTCTGGTGGGGAAGCCTGTCGGTACTGTGCGTGAAAATATGCCAAGTTGTTGTCCAGGCTCACATGTTTCTCGTAATCGATGTTGTAGTAGTACGCGCTAATTGGCTGTTCACCTTCATTGGTTACTGTAATCCTCGCAGACTCATGAAATGGCATTGGGAAGAATGTGTTGAGTGCCTTCAATGCCCCGACGGACAGGAGGGATGATTCGTAGACAAAGTACTGGCCGAGGCCTAGGCCGAAGAAGTCGCCGATGGGTGCTTCCACGCTCGGCTCGGTTTCGCCATCCCAGTACATGCGGAGTACGATTTTTTTCAGGTGATACCACTCTGGGGAGTCGAGCGTAATCCAGATATGGCTGATGATAGCCGGTCCTTCGATTTCAGCCATGACCCGGGTTTCTCCCGGACCGATCGGATTGCTGCGCCCACCGTCGTCGTTGCGACCGGAGCGATCGTAACTGGACACGCGATGGTTTTCGTAACTGCGGAAGCGAGCGAGATCGGTCAACTCATTACCCACCGGCTGCGCCTCTGCCAGGTGGGCCGATACCATGAGCACGGCGAGTATCAGGTGTCCGTACGTTCGTGCATAGATCATGGCCAGATTCCTTCCTTGGTTCGATACTAATGAATAAATGCGCCTTTGAATTTCACTTGCGTGGACGTCACGGAGTTGATAGTACCACGGGAAGAATCAATTCCCGAGACGGCGGAGGAGGAGTGTAATGTCCACAGGAGAAGAGAGCACCTGGCGAGTAACGTGGCGTAAACCATTCGTACGCCGACTTAGTCTGCTCGGCGCCCTACTGCTGATAGTCGCTGGTTCGGTGTTGCTGAAGTCTGGGACGATTGCCTTTTGGCAGGTTGCTAGTGGCACGGGACGCCTGGCAATGACGGTTGTCGACGATACAACAGAAGTCTCCACTCCGGTTCGCATTCGGTTGACCAATGCGCAGGGTGAACCTGTCATCCCGCCGGATAACGCACTCGCCGTCATGTGGGGCCGGTTCGATGCGGCAGAGGATTTCGACTCGTTACCAAACGGCGACTTTTACACGGAAGGTGCGTTTGAGTTAACGCTGCCAGCCGGGCTCTATCAGTTAAGGATCTCGAAAGGGTATGAGTACCTCGAACAGGAACATGAGTTGGTCATTGCGGCGGACGAAGAAGTCCTGGAAACCTACCGGATGGCGCGTTGGGTAGATATGCCGTCCCGCGGTTGGGTGTCGGCAGACGGTCACATTCATCTTCGACGGTCGCCACGCGATAACCCGTCGATTCTCGGGTGGATTGCGGCTGAGGATCTGCAGGTAGGCACTCTTCTGCAGATGGGTGATTTTTGGGCGACCTATTACTCACAGTATGCGTGGGGACTCGATGGTGTCTATCACGTGGAAGACCGCTTGTTGGCGTCGGGGCAGGAAGACCCTCGGACGCACGAGCGGGGGCATACGATCTCATTAGCTGCTGATGACTTCGTACGCCTCGAGGACCCTGCACTCAGCCAGGGTCCGAGTGGGTACTATTATTATGATCAAGTGTTTGACCGGATTCATGAACTGGGTGGTATGACGGGCTATGCGCACCAAGCCGTTACATTTCATGGCTATCGTGGTCTGACGCTCGACGTCCTTCGCGATAAAGTTGATTTCTTGGAGTTGTTGCAGTTCTGCGCGGCAGACGGGCCTCTTCATACGGACCATTATTATCATTTCCTCAATCTTGGGTTTGAATTGACTGCAACGGCCGGATCGGATTTTCCGTGGTGTGGTCGATCTCCGAACAGTGCCGATCCGAGAATCGGCGACGCTCGTTTTTACACCTACGTGGGCGATGAGTTCACTTTTGAGACTTGGCGCGAGAGCGTGCGTGACGGGCACACCTTTGTTACCAGTGGTCCGATCGTTGAATTGACAGTTAATGAAGCAATCCCTGGTGACCGGGTTGATGTCGAATCGGGGTCGACGCTCAGAATTACTGCGCGCGCTCAAGGGCACGCCACGCAGATTCCATTGGAGGAGCTTGAGATTGTGGCTCACGGAGCAGTCATCGAATCGGTGTCAGCTCGCGACCCGAATCAGTCGTCAGAACGTCTTGCGGTGACCATGAGTCTCCCAGTGGATCACGGTGTCTGGATTGCCGCCCGCACGAGAGCTGGTCCAACGCAAATAGCGCATTCAACGCCAGTGTATGTGACCGTGTCGGGTTCAGGTTTTCATAGTCCTGACACGCTGGAGGAGTATCTTGATTTAAGTGGGCAGTATCTCGATGAACTGCAGGAAGAAATTTCTCAGCCGAACGATTCGCTCGACCATCTAGCTTGGCGAGATCGTGACGGGTTGGAAGAACAGATTGCCGAAACCCGAGAGGTGATTGCAAAACTTCGGCGGGAACTCGGCGACGGAGAATAATTTGGTATGTCGGATTACGTTCGCGAGACAATAAAGGTGGCGCATGGAACCTGACACGAGACATTTCGGTATTCTTGCAAAAGTTGCTTTCCCCGTGACGATGTTAGGTGCTTTCGCGGTGAATACCACGCTAGTGGCGATGGGATGGTCGATTCTGGGAGCTTCGTATGTTGCGGTCGTGTTGGCGGCAGCTACCGTCACGTGTTTTGAGTTCGTCATTCCCTATGACAAATCCTGGCAACCGCGGTGGACCGATGTAAAGAATGACCTATTGTTCATGGTTACGATTCAGATGGTGCTCCCGCAAGTACTCGGGTTGGTGGTGGCATTGACGGCGCTTGGATACTTCGAGTCTCTCGGTTGGTCGCTCGGCCAAGTGTGGCCTAGCCAACTGCCGTTGATTCTTCAAGTAGCTTTGATGCTCTTGACGGCCGAACTGTTTCGGTACCCGCTGCACGTCGCGGCACATAACACCAAAACCCTGTGGCGACTTCACGCAGTGCATCATTCACCCAAGAAGCTCTACTGGCTCAATGTTGGGCGGTTTCATCCTGTCGAAAAAGCACTGCAGTATTCGCTCGACACTCTGCCGTTTATGTTGGTTGGTGTCGGTGGGGATGTTGTCGCTCTTTATTTTCTCTTCTATGCAATCAACGGCTTTTACCAGCATTCCAATGTTGATGTCTGTTATGGGCCTCTCAATTATCTAGTGAGTGGACCTGAATTGCATCGTTGGCACCATTCGAAGCTGGTGGATGAATCGAATCGCAACTACGGAAATAACCTGATTGTCTGGGACCTTCTGTTTGGCACTTGGTTTTTACCCAAACGTATGCGGGTTGGCAAGTTAGGTCTCTTTAATCGTGATTACCCGTTGGACTTTGTCGGCCAGATGACGGCACCGCTAACCCCGGGTCTCGACAAGCAGTCACCACCTCATGATCGCTAATACGTTGCTCAATTGTGCACTCTGGGTGCGCATGCAAATCCTTCGGTGGACTCATTGGCGACCGTTCGTGCACGCGGCCAAACATCCTGGACAGATTCAGCGTGCGTTATTACAACAACTCTTGCGTCGTAACACTACGACGCGATTTGGGCGTGAGCATCGCCTAAACACAGTGAGCAACTACGATGACTTTATTGCTGCAGTTCCGGTGCAAACTTATGAGACCCTACGTCCTTATATTGAGGACCAAGAGCAGACTGGCGAACCGGCGCTTAACATTGCGCAGCCGGTTATGTACGCGAAGACGAGTGGAACGACTGGGCAAGCGAAGTTGATTCCGATTCTGCCGGCGACCCTCCAGGAACATAAGCGAAGCCAAGCCATCCAATCCTACGTGCAGTTTACGACCGAGCCGCGTGCCTACTATGGACGCTGCGTCGCCATCGTCAGTCCGGCTGAAGAAGGAACGCTCGACACTGGCACACCGTATGGCTCTACCTCGGGGTTCATGTACCAGAACATGCCGAGACTAGCCAAGGTGAAATACGTGTTGCCCTATCAGGTGTTTGAGATCGAAGACTACGATCTCAAGTATCTTCTTATTTTACGACTTGGTATCGCATACCGCGACGTGACGCATCTCGCGTGCGCAAATCCATCCACCTTGGTTAAGCTGCTTGCTGTCCTTGCAGCTAATCGCTCGACATTGTTGCACGACATCACGCAGCAAACGTTTTCTCGGATCGACGAGCTGCCGGTCGACGTGCAGGCCGTCATTCGTCCACGGTTGTCGTGCACGTCGCGCCGCGTCACCGAACTGCAGACGGTTCTCAGCTTGCCGCAGCCGACATTCGCCGATTTTTGGCCCGAGTTACAGATGGTGTCTACGTGGACTGGGGGAAGTTGTGGTATTCCGCTGGCACGGGTGCGTCCAACCCTGCCACCGACTGCACGCGTGGCCGAGTTGGGTTATTTAGCGAGTGAACTCCGAGGAACCCTAATGGTGGACTTGAACCGGAACGTTGGCATTCCGACCATCCATGAAAACTTTTTCGAGTTTGTCGAACGCGACGATTGGGATGCAGGCCGTCAGGCGTTCCTTACGATTGACCAACTCACCGAGGGCAAGGAATACTATATTTTTCCGACGACCGCGACTGGCCTCTATCGCTATTTCATGAATGATATCGTGCGCGTGACCGGGTTATTTTACAACACACCGACGATTGAGTTTGTGCAAAAAGGGAAGGGCGTCACGAATATTACCGGAGAAAAACTGTATGAAAGTCAGGTGATTGCCGCAGTGCGAACCGCTGAAGATGCTACTGGGTTTGTCTCGGGTTTTTTTCTGATGCTCGCCGATGCTGTCCAAGAACGCTATCGTCTCGTTGTGGAATGTGCCACGCCGACTGACAGTTGGATCCAGCAAACAATTGAGTCGGTTGAACGGCACCTTATGGACGGCAATGTTGAATATGCAGCCAAGCGGGCGAGTGGACGCCTGCAGCCACTGGAACTGCTTCCAGTCCGGTCCGGAACGGGCGACGCTTATAAGCAGCACTGTCTTCAGGAGGGACAACGGGAAGGGCAATTTAAACTGATCGCTCTCCAGTATCAAGCGGACTGCCCGTTTCCTTTCGCTGAGTTCCGTGCGGACCTAACTACACACTCGGTAGACTAGTTATGCACCTTGCTCTCTTTCGAGTCCAGATTCCCTTTACGACGACCTTTACCCATAAGTCGGCTAGCCGTGCTGCGACCCAGAGCGTCTGGGTGGTCGCGCAGACTGGGGAGGTCATTGGCGTGGGCGAAGGGTGTCCCCGCGAGTACGTCACTGGAGAAAGTCTGGGGTCGGCGCAAGCGTTTTTCGAGGAACATTGTGAGTCCCTCTGTCGCACGGTACAGTCCGTTGCGAACTTGCGTACCTGGGTGAACACCCATACGGCAAGCATTGATACGAACCCGGCAGCCTGGTGTGCGATGGAACTGGCGATGCTGGAAATGTTTGCGCGATGCGAGGGGGTACCAGTCGAGCGCGTGTTGGACTTGCCGACTACGACAGGAGCCTTTACGTATTCGGCGATCGTGAGCGATAGCGAGGCCGAACAGTTTCGGAGAACGGTGGCACAGTATCGGGCGATGGGGTTCGTCGATTTTAAATTAAAACTGGCTGACGATTTGAATCACAACCACGAGAAGATTAAGAGTATGCGTACGGAGCATGAACAAACACCACTCCGGATTCGAGTTGATGCGAACAACCTCTGGGCCGATGTCGACACGGCGGTACGAGATCTGAGAGAGTTGGCATGGGATTTCGTCGGGATTGAGGAACCATTGTCGCCGAACGCCTTTGACGGCATGCGTGAGGTATCGGAGTGTACGGGTTCCCCGATCATTCTGGACGAAAGCTTTCTGCGGGTTGACCAGGTCGCGGCACTTGCTCGGGATGCGGAGCGATGGATCATCAATGTACGTGTGTCCAAGATGGGCGGGTTGTTCCGGTCACTGGCAGTTGTTCAAGCTGCAGGCCAGGCCGGCATTCCTGTGATCGTGGGTGCGCAGGTGGGCGAGACCAGCGTGTTGACACGAGCCGCGCTGGTCGTCGCGCGAGCAGCTGGGACCAATCTCGTGGCGCAAGAGGGAGCCTTCGGTACGCATCTGCTTCAGACGGACGTAGCGAACCCAGTCCTTATGTTTGGCGCAGGCGGTATCCTCAAGGCTGACGACTATGCTTTAGCTACCGCTAGCGGGTGGGGACTCACGTTGCGGCCGACCCAAGACTTTGCCGTGAGTTTGTCTGAATGACCAACTCACACGACCCCTGGAGTCATCTTGAAATCCTTGAATGCCAGCGGTACAGTGCTGAGTGGTCATCGTGGCCGGAGAGCATTGTGCCTACACTGGCTCAACAGTCGCATAACATTCGAGCAGCATTCCCACTCAAGTGGGTCGGAGTCTGGACGAGATAGTGACAGACTGGCACTGGCCCGGATGGATACGTTTCGGTGGGTTCGTCGTGTTGGCGGGTGTTTCCGCGATGATCCTGTACGCACGGACCTACCAAACCTTTGATCGAGTTCGGGTGCCAGTCATCGCCGGCGAGCAGCAACCGGTCGATGGCCTCTTAACCGTACCGCTTCCGGAGGCTCCAGACCTCGCCGGCCGACCCACGGCAATCATTGTCAAATTGCTGAACGCGGCGCGTTCTAGTCGCACCATCACGATTACTTTCAATGATACAGAGCCGACGCACGTTGATCTTCGACCAGCGGAGACACGACGGATTGACCTCAGTGTGCCCACTGGTGTCCAGCCGGGCGACGTACTTGAGTTGCGTGGTGATGGGTCAGGTTGGGCGCTGTCCTACTTGGAAATCGGGACCGCGCATGGATTTTCCCACGGCCTATTCAGTCTGGTCATTGTGCCGGGGATCGTGAATGACTACCAATCCGTTTCCGTAGTGGGTGCGGTTGGGTTATTTGCGGCGTTACTGGTCTTGTCGTGTGCACTGTTCCGCTTCGAGACGCATACTTTTGTTCGACGCATTGAAACGAGTCTGATCAGTATCATCGTCGGCTTCTTCTGTCTCACCTGGCTTATCCCGATTGTGTCACCGTACAAGGTTCTGCTTTCCTGGAGTGCGTTGCTCATCTGTTTGGGTGTCTTGTATTTACCCGTCGTGATCCCGGGCGTGCAGCGACTATGGCGCGGGTGCGTGACCCTGTGGCACCTCACGCGCAATTTTTATCATGCCAGGAAAAGGAGCCTGACACGGATTGGGCTCAGGATGCTCTGTGGTGGTTTGGTTGCACTCTTTCTTGTTTCGGTGAGTGGCTTTTACGCAACCGAGACCGGATTTACTTCCCTCATCTTGTTTGGAGAGCGATACGAGGCACAGGCATTACCAACGGTAAAAGCCTTGCCGCACTTTGTGGATTCATCGCCGGGTTACGACGGACAGTTTTATGCGCAGTTAGCCTTGGACCCGTTCTTCCAAGATCCGTTCATTGAACGCGCGATCGACACGTTTTCGTATCGTGCGCCCCGCATTCTTTTTTCCTGGACCGCGTTTCTCTTGGGTATGGGTCAACCGTCGTGGATTTTGCAAGCCTATGCGGTCCAGAACATCCTGTGCTGGTTCATCTTGGCGTGGTTGCTGCTACGGTGGGTGCCGCCGGTCACTTTTACCAATGTGTTGCTGTGGACTGGTTGTCTCTTTGGGTACGGGTTGATTTCCTCAGTGCGGCTTTCACTGTTAGCCGGCCCCAGTTTGTTGCTCTTGGTGTTAGCGATGATAGCGCTTGAACGGGGCCGGCCATGGACGGCCACGGCCGTCCTCGGGCTGGCGGGCCTTGGACGAGAAACGAATCTACTGGCTGGCGTCGCGGTGTTCCCTCGCACTTGGCGTGGATTTCGATTGCACGATCTCCTGGTGCCGGTCACTCGTGGCGTCGTGGTGGCAATGCCGTTCATGCTGTGGCTCGCGTACCTGTATTGGTCCGACTACGGGGTAGTGCTCTCGTCGGGAGAGCACAACCTTGCACCGCCCTTGTCGGCGCTCATCACTAAGTGGCACGTGACGCTGTCGGAACTCTGGATTAACCCTTGGGCGGAAACGTTTGCCCGCTTTAGTTTTCTTACATTACTCAGCTTAACGATCCAAGCGATCTTTCTCCTCTGGCAGCGCGATTGGACGTCACCGTGGTGGCGGGTGGGCATTGCATATGTGGGGCTAATGTGCATTTTGGGTCCAGCCGTGTGGGACGGACATCAATTTGCGGCGAGTCGTGTGTTGTTGCCCATGACTGTCGCTTTTAATATGCAACTTGTCCGGATGGGAGGTTTCTGGCCACTGGCCGTCCTTGGTAATGTCTCCGTGGTCGCTGGGTTGGAAACGCTCCGGGTGCCGTGGCTGTGGCACTATCTCTGAGGAGTGAGGTGCGCTAGTATCAGACCGGCACACCGCATGATGCCAAGGAGGATGTTTGACTGATGACGACGAAACAGAATATTGACCCTCGAATCTTTGACCTCTATGACGAGTACTGCCATGGGCACATCGACCGGCGCGAATTTCTTAAACGTGCGACGGTGATGACCGTTGGTGGTGTATCCGCGCTCTGGATGGCAGAAGCCTTACTCCCTCGATATGCCGAAGCGCAGACGATTTCGTTTACTGACTCGCGGATGAAGGGAACCTATGTTGAGTATCCGTCGCCCGGAGGTACTTCGGGCACGATGCGGGGGTATCTAGTACAGCCGACGAGTGAGGGACCGCATCCGGCTGTCATGGTTATGCATGAGAACCGTGGTCTGAATCCGCACATCGAAGACGTTGC
>DODG01000275.1 GCA_003509065.1 Acidobacteriota bacterium | reverse complement strand
TCAGCCGTATGCACAAATGCTGGTGTGGCCTCCCATAGATGTGGATAAAAACCACCTCGCTGCCTGATTTGCAACGACCCATCGTCGAGAAGCTCGGTCACTTGAAACCCGACTTCATCCATGTGCGCAATAAAGACGACCACCGGGTCACCCTGCCCAGCTCTTACCCACAGATTCCCGGATTCGTCGACTCGCGGCTTCGCCCAAGCGGGTAGGTGTCGCTCTACGACAGCACGCACACGCTGCTCATCTCCTGACACACCATAAGTTTCAATCAATTCCTCAAGGAGTCCTGCGACTGCCTCAACTCGACTCGAATCAACTTGCGCAGAGGCAGGCAATGTTGTCGTAAATAGGACGACCATGCTCACTAGGCTACGAATGACTGCGCCACATTTAAGAGTCATGGGTGTTTCTTGATTCCTGTACTGATCTGAGTAGTGAGTGTTTCCACTTCTTCCAGATTGATGGTCTCAACAGCGGTCTCACTAAATTGAACAGGTACATCCGAGTGCTTGATGGCACCGAATCCCTCATCAATAATTCGCTCGGGTGGGTCATAGTTGATAAACCAGGTCGAGGCGAAGGGACCCAGTTGGCGGGACACGACCCGCAATCCCGCATGACGAAGTTGGCTTTCAACCACGAACGCAATCACAACGGTACCGTCGACGTCCGGTTGATCAAGATAGGTTCGCGCCAAAGCTGCGCACCCAGCGCGACGACCAGCTTCTGGACCCGCCAGTAAATTTTTACCATACCGATGGGGACGTTTAGCCAGGGCTACCGCATCCAGAAGTCGAATGCCAAGCTGCTGCACCTCCTTTGCGGAGTCCACACCGATGTCGACATAAGCGTCGTCTACGTCAAAGGGTCTGTCTGGCATCGAGGAGCGGCCACGTCCTAGATGGGTGGACGGAATCGAAACGACACCCGGTGTTGTTTTAGCGGCACCCCAAACAGTCACTCGATGTCCTTCCAAGCCTTGGTCGAATAGATTCGGTTTGCCTACTCCAACGCGTCGTAGGCGAAGATAACCGTCGTCCGTGATACGTCCTACGACATAACCGACTTCATCGAGTGGACAAACTAGCAATCTAACGGGTGTGCCGGTACCGAGCACCCCAACGACATTACCTGCTCGATCTAATGTCGTGCCCGGGAGCATTGCCAGAAGTTGTTCGGCTGCCGTTTGCTCGTACCCGGTCACAGCAGTCATCTCGATGAATTGTTCAGACAAAGTTGCCGCCGTTTGGGCGGCCAGCGGATACGGCGCCGAAAGTAATGTCGCGATGAGCGCGGAGCGCAATAACTGATAGCTCATGTTCAGCAGAGGATATCAGGGTCTCTGGCGGTTGGCGATGAGGCCCGTCGCACGGCAGGTTATCCTTCAGTCGCCTGCCTGATGGATGCACGCTACATCAGCGCCCGCCGGACCAATATCTGTGCCTGATGTCGTCTATGTGCCAAGTGTTGATACTTCGTCACCTCGGGAGGGTGTGTCTCTCCAGAGTGCCTGCTCAGGGCATCAGTCGGTCTTTGTAACATCGCAAGTGCCCGACGTTGCTTAATCATTCTTTTGCGTTCCATTTGATGGTGATAACAGGGGAAGCACAGCAGGTGAAACAACGAAGACCTGTTTCGTGATACCCGGTCGACCATTACTTGTCGGTCTTGGCAAATACAGCACATGGTTTCATGCTGAAGATTGACCGGAGTCGACGGTAAACGGTCTGACGGACCGACACCACGGTAAGCGAACTCAAGTTGTTTGCCTACCGAAGTGAATTCGTGACTCATCCTCAACTTTGGAGTGCAGATTCGTGAACTATTTACCTGACGAGCCTTTACTAATCCGACGGCTGCCTTTGATACACCATGAGGTGTCACGACTTGTTGTTCAGAATTTTGAATCATTCGACATACTCCTTCCTTGTTGGACACAACTGTACTAATGAGGAGTGACAGGGAAGGTCACGCACGGCACAAAATAAAAAAGTTTCTTGATATTTTTATATACGGCGTCAGATGCTCCGATCGCTTGGAGTCCGGACACGCTACAATTAAGGGCTTGTGTCTCGACAAGAGGCAGTTAGGAGTGAGAGATGAACGCGGAAGTGGAAACACATCAATTTCAAGCCGAAACGAAGCAGTTGCTCGACATAGTGATCAACTCGCTGTACTCCCACAAGGAGATCTTTTTACGGGAACTTATCTCGAATGCTTCAGATGCTCTTGACCGCGTTCGGTTCGAATCACTTACCGATCCAAAGATTTTGGATCCAGCTGAAACTCTTGAAATTCGACTAGAAACTGACGTTAATGCCCGCACCCTGACGGTGTTGGACAATGGCATCGGCATGAGCCGGGATGAGGTGGTGTCTCACATTGGCACTATTGCCAAGTCGGGAACCCGGGAACTTATGGACACACTCAAGGATCGTAAGTCGGGCGAGGCGGTTGCTGACCTAATTGGCCAGTTCGGCGTCGGTTTCTACTCTGTGTTTATGGTGGCTGACAAAGTAACGCTCGTAACACGTCGTGCAGGAGCTTCGATTGCTACCCGCTGGACTTCCACGGGCGACGGGACGTACGAACTCGCAGAGGACACTCGCTTCACTCGTGGCACCACGATTACGCTTCATCTTAAGGCAGTTGACGTGGAGAACGGCTTGGATGACTTTACGGAGTTCGGTGTGCTGCGTTCACTAGTAATGCGGTATTCAAACTTTGTCAGCTACCCCATCAAAGCAGAAGAAACTCGTCAGGAACCTGTTGATGAGTCGACGAAAGAAACGACGCACGCGGTTACTGAAGAGAAGATTCTCAATTCGATGAAGCCGATTTGGACTCGTCCATCCGACGAAGTTTCAAGTGAGGAATATGCCGAGTTCTATCGTCATATTGCCCACGATTGGCAGGAACCACTGGATCGACTTTTGCTCAAGGCGGAGGGTCGGATTGAGTATCAAGCGCTGCTGTACCTGCCGGCACAAGCGCCTTTGGATTTGTACTATCGCGATCAGCAGTTTGGTCTACAGCTATACGTGCGACGTGTACTCATCATGGAGCAATGTCAGCACTTGTTACCGTCATACCTTCGCTTTCTCAAGGGGGTAGTTGATTCAGCAGACCTGCCGTTAAATGTTTCGCGCGAAATGATTCAGCAAGACCGTCACATCAAGCAAATGCAGAATTGGCTTAGTCGGAAGGTATTGGATCACCTCGGTCAGGTACAGAAGAAAGACGACGAAAAATATCTAAAATTTTGGAACGAGTTCGGACAGGTGCTTAAGGAAGGCGTTGCCGCAGAAACGGATGTCAAAGACCGTGTTGTACCGTTGTTGCGATTTCAATCGTCACATGACCCGAGTGCACTCACCAGTCTTACTGACTATGTTGCGCGGATGAAGACTAGCCAGGACGACATCTATTTTCTCACAGGCGAATCGCGCGCGGTCATTGAGAACTCCCCACACCTTGAGGCGTTCCAGGCCAAGGGATATGAAGTGCTGTACCTGGTAGACCCGATTGACGAAATGGTTACTGGATCGGTTCACGAAGTTGAGGGCAAAACGCTAAAGTCCGTTGGACAAGGGACAGTTGAACTTGGCAGTGACGAAGAGCGTAAACAGGCTGAGGAGGACCTTGCCGATCGTAAGAAGACCTTCGAGAACTTACTGGAATTTCTTCAGAAGAATTTGGGCGACTGGATCAAAGAAGCGCGGTTGTCAACGCGCCTCACGACTTCACCGGCTTGTTTGGTCGGAGGTGAAGGAGACATGAGTCCACAATTGGAACGGTTACTTCGCCGTGCAAAGGGCGTTGATGGTCAGGCTAAGAATAAAAGGATTCTTGAATTAAATCCCGATCATGAGATCACGACCAAGTTGCAGGCACGTTTTGCTGGGAACCAGGAAGACCCGGCGCTTGTCGATTACGCTTATCTGCTTCTCGGCTACGCTTTACTGGCCGAGGGTTCCGAACTCCCCGATCCAGCAAGGTTCAACCGGGCGATTGCCGATCTGATGTCCAAAGGGCTTTAGCGAACTGCCATAACGAAACCTTGTCAATACCCGTTGGGCTTGCTATACCTTCGCCATTCGATGCCCCGCAATGCTGAGGTAATTCGTCAGTGGAATATCCTGCGTGAGATAGAAGCGTCTCATTGGACGACGATCAATGAGTTAGCGCGCAAGATGGAGGTGACGACACGCACCATCCGAAGAGACCTCGAAGCACTTCAGTTGGCAGGGTTTCCTCTATTCGATGAACTGATTGAGGGGAAGCGGCACTGGAAGCTTGATGCTCGTCCATTAAAGCTCCTTGGCAATGTAGGCTTTACGCTGTCTGAACTGTGTGCGCTTTACTTCAGCCGAACAGTCCTTGAGGCTTTGTCCGGCACGCCGTTTTCACAGGACCTTCACAATGCTTTTCTGAAGCTTGAAACTGTTTTGACTCCCCGCATGCGACAGTTTCTCGATCGGTTGCCGACCGTGTTGCAAGCAAAGGCAGAACCAATAAAGAAGAAAATTATTGACAGCGGCAAACTCGAGGAAACGGTAGCTAAACTCTTGGATGCTACCTTGAGACGACGGCAGACCACAATTTTCTACCACTCCTTCTCAAGTAATCGCACAAAGGAATATCTTGTCGAACCGTACCGCCTCGTCTATGCGGAGGGTGGCCTCTATCTCGTTGCGTACGTGCCCGAGTATGCTGAGATGCGGACCTTTGCTACTGAGCGGGTCAAGCACTTGTCGCTTTTAGACACGACATTCGAACCGACGCAAGGTTTGTCACAGGAATTATTCAGTCACTCCCTTGGTATTAACCAAGGTAAGCCCGAATCTGTGAAGATTGAATTTGCTGAGCGGGTCGCACCGTATGTGCGCGAGCGAGAATGGCATCCTTCTCAACGTATCTCCGAACACCCAGACGGGTCAGTCAGTGTATCGTTGCAAGTCTGTCTCGACCGGGCGCTAACTCGTTGGATTCTTGGATTTGGTCCACTAGCACGTGTCGTGTCACCGTCTCATCTTGCCGAACGTATTGTGGGTGAGCTTGAAGGGGCACGCGAACGGTATGCGCTCCAAGCCGACCTGGATATAGAAAACAACACTAAAAAACAGGATAGTTCCGACCACAGCGTTTCGTCGATACCTTATGGACCTGACACTTCGAAAGAGGAACGTCCATGACCGTCAGTTTTGGCATTTGTCACCGCCGGCGTAATCCGAGACACTAGTAACACTATTTATTAGGGGGCATTCATGAAACGGTCGATTCACGCGTTCATCATTGCAGTGCTGGTTGCTGCCGGCGCTTCTGTTCTAACCACGCAATCCGGCGTACCGACACCCGAGAGTGTCATCGGTTGGGCACCGTGTGCCGATTACAAATTGGCGACCTATGAACAGATTGATGCCTATTTTCGTACGCTTGCGGACTCCAGTGACCGGATGCAACTAATCGAAATTGGTAAAACGGCAGAAGACCGTACGCAGACAATGGCCATAATTTCGTCAGAAGCCAATATGCGGAATCTGGATCGTTACAAGGAGATTGCGCGAACGCTGGCACAAGGTCAGGTGAGTGAGACAACAGCTCGGGCACTTGCAAACGAAGGAAAGGCTGTGGTCTGGATTGATTTTGGTTTGCATTCCACAGAGGTCGCACATGGTCAGACGGCACCGTGGATGGCCTACAACGCGGTCTCGGATGAGTCGGAAGAGATGCGGAACATACGTGACAATGTCATTTTTTTGCTAGTGCCAAATATGAATCCTGATGGGACGACATTGGTCGCCAATTGGTACATGCAACACGTTGGCACCGAGTTCGAGCATGCACCACTTCCTGAGCTTTATCAGAAGTACGTTGGGCACGACAACAATCGCGACTGGTATATGTTCAATCAACCTGAATCGAGAAATGTGGGTCGGCAACTGTATGAGGAATGGTTTCCGCAGATTATCTATAATCAACACCAGACCGGTCCGTTTCCATCGCGAATTTTTATTCCTCCATTCGCCGAACCTGTAAACCCGAACATTCCAGCGCTTGTTATGCGCGGTATCAACGCCGTTGGGTCAGCGATGGGCCGTCGCTATGATCAAGAAGGCAAGACTGGGGTGATTTCACAGATTGGATTCGATACTTGGTGGAATGGTGGCATGCGCACGGCCCCCTATTACCACAATATGGTGGGTATCCTGACTGAGGCGTCTCACGCGTCCGCAACACCAGCGACCTACGATCCCCAGCAATTTCCTCCACGGTTCTCTAACGGCGAGTCAACGACCGAACCTTCGACTTTTTATCCCAACCCGTATCTTGGTGGCGAGTGGCACATTCGAGATACATGCGAATACATGCTAACTGGCTCGATGGCCGTACTTGATATCGGTGCCAAGCGGCGGGAGGAATGGCTGTATAACATCTATCAAATGGGTCGAGACGCGATTGCCGCCGGTGAGGATGAGACCTACGTTATTTCCCTCAACCAGTGGGACCCGGGTACGGCGATTAAGTTAGTGAACGTACTCCGCCGCGGAGGTATC
>DODG01000114.1 GCA_003509065.1 Acidobacteriota bacterium | reverse complement strand
CGACCATGTCTTACCATTTCAACTAGAGATGTATCGAGATTTATTCTGCCCAAATGCTGAAGTGTCGTATCGATAGGCATCAATAAATCACGCCAATCACCGGAATCGGCAAGTTCGATGACATCTTCAATACTTACCGTATCCTCTATTTTGAACGGACCCGCATGCATTCGTATCAAGCCGGTCATATGAGCATGTGTTCCAAGCTTCTCACCAATATCGTGGGCAAGTGTCCTCGCATAAAACCCATGACTGCACTCAACATCCAGCACTAACTCTGACCCTTCAAACTGCACAAGTTCAAGACTTAACACCCTCATTGAACGTGGAGGACGTTCAACCTCAATACCCGCTCGTGCTAATTCATACAATCTTTTACCCTTGTGATGTAGAGCCGAATACATCGGGGGAGTCTGCAGAATTTCACCTTTGAAGCCCTCTAGAGCTTTAATGATTTGGTTACGTGTAACGTCGAAAAATTTAACTTCCGCAGTGATCTCACCAGTTGAATCATATGTGTCGGTTGAAGAACCCAACAGCATGTTAATTCGATAAGACTTTGTACCGAGCAAAACGGTTTCTGCAAAACGAGTCGCCGAACCAATACAAATTGGCAGGACTCCTGTTGCTATCGGGTCTAAAGTTCCACCATGCCCAATTTTTTTTGATCGCGTTACGCCCTTGAGCTTACGAACCACATCTGTAGATGTCCAATCCTGCGCCTTGTTTATGTTCAAATAGCCGCCAGCAATGACAAAAGCCTGAGACATAATAGATTCACCAGTCAACAGTATTTCTGTCCGAATGTCTTCTGCTGTCCTGCGCAATCACCCGATCGATTAATTGATCGACATCAGCTCCAGTTTGCAACGTGTCATCTGAAAAAAAAGAAAGTTTCGGCATAGTACGAATCACAATTCGCTTCGATACTTCCATCCGCAAGCGGCTTGCGGCTGAACGCAGTGCGTCAATGGCATCGGATCGCTCGATATCACTTCCCAATACGCTGACGTAAACTTTCGCAACAGACAGATCACGGTTTACTTCGACTGCAGTCACTGATATTACCGGAGATAAACGCGGGTCACTCAAACCTTCAATTAGAACACCTAGTTCCTTTTGAATAGTGTGATTAACGCGCTCTACACGCCTCGTCAATGCTTACGCAACTCCTGCGGACAACTCTGCCAAAACCCTAGGCTTAATCGGTGCCAACGCCTTATCGTCGAGTCACCTGAACTTCGTAACCTTCTAGTTGATCGCCTTCCTCGTATTCATGGAAGCCATCCACCATGAGACCACCCTCAAAGTTATTCGCCAATTCGCGCACGTTTTCCTTGAGATGCCTCATAGAGGTAATTGCTCCGTCGAAGATCTCTTTTTGATCGCGAATAACCCGCATCCGACCACTTCGCTTAAGAACACCATCAGAAACTCGGACTCCGGCAATCTGTTCGCGCCGTCCGTGTTTAAATACTTCTAAGACATTGGCATGACCGGTCACAATTATCTTACGCTCCGGCTCCAAAAGCCCGCGCGCAGCATCTTCTACCTCATCAATAAGGTTGTAGATAATGTCATAAGTACGGATAGTAATACCTTCAGCCTCTGATTGCCGTCTGGCTCCTGCCTCAACCGTAGTTTCAAATCCCATCACCATGGCATCAGATGCAGAAGCTAAAAGTATGTCCGACTCGTTGACCGCTCCAGACGATGCACTCAGTACACGAACTTGGACTTCATCATTCGAAACCTGTTCGACAGCGCGGCTTACTGCATCAATGGAACCATGATTCCCCGTTTTGATAACAATCAAAAGTTCCTTAGAATCTGACTGCTGAACCCGCCTCATTACTTCCGCCATAGTGGTAGCAGCCCGAGCATTTTTCCGTTTCTGAGCAATCCGCTCACGAGTACTCACGAGGTCGCGACCTTCACGATCTGTCGCCACGACGTCAAATTGGTCACCAGCCGCAGGTGTTCCGTTAAGACCAAGAACTTCAATCGGCGTAGATGGTCCTGCCCCTTTCACCACTTCACCAAATCCATCCACCATTGATTTGATCCGGCCACGGAAAGAGCCCGCAACAACATTGTCTCCAACTCTAACTATCCCCGAACGAACAAGCACTGATGCTACCGAACCTCGAGTTCGATCCATATGGGATTCGATTACCACTCCAATCCCAGAACGGTTAGGATTCGCTTTCAATTCTTGGATTTCAGCCACCAAAAGGAGAGACTCAAGCAGATCATCTATCCCATCTCCTTTTAGTGCAGACATGCTTACCGCAACTACCTCACCGCCGTACGACTCGACGATGATATCGTGCTCAGCAAGTTGAGCGTTCGTCTTGTCAATATCTGCGCCAGGTGCATCGATTTTATTAATAGCTACGATAATTGGAACCTCGGCAGCTTTTGCGTGGTCGATCGCTTCCAGTGTCTGTGGCATCACGCCGTCGTCAGCTGCAACCACAAGAACGGCAATGTCAGTAACACGGGCTCCATTTGCGCGCATTTGAGTAAATGCAGCATGACCAGGTGTGTCAATGAATGTTAGTTGTTGATCTCCCCTAACAACCTGATATGCACCAATGCTCTGTGTGATGCCACCAGCCTCAGAATCCACAACTTTTGCACCACGGATAGCATCTAATAAAGTGGTCTTCCCATGGTCTACGTGACCAAGCACCGTTATAACTGGCGGGCGAGTAACAGCGTTGTCATCCGTGAGTTCATCGTCGACGCCGACTTTTATCGACGCTTCGCTTTCCATTCGATCTTTAGGCTTAAGTACTCCAATCTCAAATGAAGCGGCAACTTTGGCGGCTACCTCAAACTCCACTGTCTCGTTAACCGTCGCCATCACCCCTAGGCGCATAAGTGCCTTGATCGTGTCAACATTTGATGTCTCAAGTATGTCCGCTAATTCACCAACAGTAGTTTGTGCTGGTAGCTCGACAGGTGATCGTGGGACCTTGTCCTCTAGCACGATACGCGCACCGGCAGAACCATCCTGAGCCTGTTTTACATCTGTCCTTTTCGATCGTTTCTGAAAACCTCGTTGCCCGCGACGCTGTGCCATATACCAGTCAGTTCCTTTCACTCAATTTTCTACTCTGTGACATGCGAAACAATGGCCCGACCAAGTAGCTTGAAAGTCAAATCATCAATCTCTATTTTAAGAGCAGCCTGTAGTTTACCTCTGTAAACATCGTCATCCCAGTGGCCATCATCTTTACAAACATAAGCTCCCCGACCATTAAGCTTCCCGGTCTTATCAAAAACGATGTCGCCTTCTGGTGTCCGCACAATCCGAAAAAGCCCGTCTTTCTCACGTCGGTTCCTGCAAATTACGCATGTGCGAGTTGGGATGTGTCTTTGCGCTGGACCCATCTTTTCACTCCTCAAGCACGATTCATAACCTACCGACGACGACGGTTCCGTGCACTGCTTCCACCTCGTCTACCCCCCTGACGTCCCTGATCTGTCTCTCTGAATCCACTGATATCTTCCGCAAAACGGATACCGCCTGGCTCACTTGCCTCTGCCGGAGTTTTCGAGCGACTGTCAACTTGCCAGAGATCGTCTGACGACACATCCAACACAGCAGCCTCTTCTGTTTCTTTACGCTGCTGTTCCTCGCGTTCCAGGGCAGCCAGTTCTTCCTCAAGTGCAAGAAGCTCCGCAGCCACATCAGAAGATTCTTCTGCTGGAAGTTCTACTTCGGACGGTACAGATTCGACTTCAGCAACCTCATCAGGCTCTTCAACAGCGTCAACAGACTCTGGAACGTCATCACCAGGAGCATCAGCAACATTACTAGCCACAAGAGTCTCTTCAAGTGTTTCAGTTTCTGAT
>DODG01000016.1 GCA_003509065.1 Acidobacteriota bacterium | reverse complement strand
ATTTGATTGGAAAATTGATGCTCGAAAATTTGAAATAGGTATGCCAAATCTGCTTGGCCTGACGATGTCTCGTGTTGGATTAAAGATACTGGCCGAGGCCGATATGAACACCATTGAAAACCACAATCTTGACTTAAGTGGATACTGCATCGAAAAAATAAAAGCTTTGGGCTTAAATGTGATCACGTCAGAAATGGACAACCTTCGCATGGGTATCGTAGCAGTTCGATATGAACGCGCTCACGATTTATGGCAGTTCCTTTTTAACATTGGTATCGATACTTGGTGCCACGGTGACCTATTCAGGGTAGACCCCCATATCTTCAATAACCGAGATGACATCGATCGACTTTTAGATGGAATTCGTCAATTTCTGCGATCGACATAGTTGGATAAATTTCAAATTTATAGGTACTAAATCTAGCGAGCAGCCAATGTCTCATTGGCGAATTGTGATTTGAAATAAACTCTGACTCTAGTCGTCTCATCGTTCGTTTCAATTAGCCCTAAAGGGGCATGTATTGGAGGCTGGTATGTCGTTAATCATGGGCATGAACAGCGGTTCTTCTTTTGACGGAATCGACGTAGTTCTTGCGGAAACTGAAATAGCGGAGGATGGATTCCCAAGACCGCCAAAATTTCTCGCAGGCAAATCCTTCCCCTGGCCAAAACAAGTAGAAAAGATCATTCTTGATGCCTTTGACAATAAAGTAGATATGAAAGATCTGACAAGATTGACTTATATCGCTGGCGCTGTATTCGCGGAGTCCGCCAACCAGTTCATGGACGATCACAACATCGATCCGAAAAACATAGAAGTACTCGGCGTAGACGGGCAGACAATTTATCAAGAACCACCTGCCCACGACAAAATAAACCAGCTAACCGCTACCCAAAAAAATGATTATGTCGGTAGGTGGCTCAATGGCCCCTACCCTGCAGGCTATCAGATTGGTGATACGTCAGTGATTGCTGGCCTTACCAATATCACTACAGTTACTAATTTCCGCCAAGGCGACCATGTCTGGGGGGGGAGTGCCGCTCCCTTAATGCAGTACCTAGATTTTATTTTGTTTAGAGATCGTGAAAATCCGACACTAACATTAAATATTGGCGGCATCGCAAATGCACATCTTGCGCATAAAGATCGTCGAAAAATGGTGGCCTGTGATACCGGGCCCGGCAACATCTTATCGGATAATGGCGCAAAACATTTGCTCAACCAACCTTGGGATGCCGACGGCGCAATAGCGGCTAACGGGATGGTTAATGACAAAATGATGGCCGATCTGAAAAACCACCCTTACTTTCAAAGAGCGATCCCGAGATCGCTTTGGCCAAGAAATGATTTTTCTATGAAATATTGTGAAGAGCTATTTGCGCGACACCCAAACACAACAACAGAAGATATCATGGCGACTCTTTGCGCGTTTACCGCAGAGGCGGTGGCGATCAGCCTAAGTGACAATGTGCCAAAAGAGGCGTTAGATGAAGTTGGCTACATGTATGCGAGCGGTGGCGGTGTGAAAAACAAACAGATCATGCGATATATCCAAGAGAAATTACCGAGCAATATTACTCTCTTGCTATCTTCAGAAATTGGGATTCCGCCTGAATTTAAGGAGGCATTAAAATTTTCTACACTCGCATTCTCTACTATCAATAAAATTGCCAATAACATCCCTGCTGCTTCTCACGCTTCACAATATACTATTCTTGGTAAAGTTTCTTACGCTCCTTGGAAAGCGCAGGGTGTCCAACCAATGTAGTGGAATCGCTGCAGGGTGGTAGGCTTCAGCCAGACTTGTTAATAGCTATTTTAGTAATCTAATTCCTGCTTTTGGTCGCGGTCTCTAACAATTTACGATCAAAAAAATCCTTCCGTATCCAGAGGAAACAACGGCCTAGGTAATTTTTCATAAGGCAGCAACGAAAGATCTATAGTGGTAGCTCCTGGGGTATCGGCGTATTTAATCGTCTGCGTGACTTCCGCGTAAGCAGGTTTAAACGTGTTGTGAGACTTAACAACAATGATTTGTAGATTTTTGAGATCGATTCCCAATGAAGTATAAAAATTGGGATCTTGTGCTGACTCCGGAATACTCGTCAGCACAACGGTCACATGATCGACCTTCAAAACGATTCTAGTGCCTGGATCAAACTCAATACCTGACAAAAACATACCGCCTAAACGATATTTTTCATCTGAGACTCGCACTATCCGACCAGAAATTTCTACCATATCCCCTTCCACGTTTTCGATGTTTCCGGACACCTCCTGACCACGTTCACAACCCTTCCAATGAGAAACAAGTTCTGGCGCACAAAGTGGCAACACCGCTCTTGGCTGGCCAGGATGATCGTGAATTTGCTCAAATAGCTTCGTCCCAGTTCCTGGAGCACCTGCTAAAACAACGTCTCCAAGATCAACAACAATGACGGGAGAAATATCTTCCGATAACGCTTGATCAATCGCACTCGATGTCTCGGGTACATCAATCAGAAACTCTTCCCGTCGATTCCATAAGTCGTCGATGACTGAATCAAATCGATCACGGGCATCGATGGACTTGCCAAAATATAAAACAGCAGTTGATGCAAAGTCTTCTATGTCAAGCCATGGCTGAGTAAGAAATATAGAAGCAGTCACATCGGGATATTTACCCTCCAATTCATCAAAAGACGCGATGACTTTCTTCATGGGTTGACGCTCCGATTGCGAGGTAAGAACGGGAGCAATTAATGGAATACGCTTTACATGGCAGTGTCGATGCTTCCTTTCATCCAAAAACTCTAACATTCGACGTGCGGCACGTTGCCCCGTTTCAAATAAATCTTGGTGAGGATAAGTTTTATAGCCAACCACAATATCAGCTGCGTTGAGCATTTGATCAGTCAAATTAGCATGCCAATCTAACGCCACCACTACGTAGCAATCTGGACCTATGACTTGTCGCACCTCTTCGAGCAATTGGCCATCTGCATCGTCCAAGTGTTCTGCAAGCATGGCCCCATGTAACGACAGAAGAACACCATCTAGTTGTGTCTGCCTTTGAATACTTTTTAGGAGTTCCTGCGACAACAACTCGTATGCATCTTTTTCGACTCTTCCACCTGGCATCGCCCAGGCCGCAACGGTCGGAATCACAGTCACATTAGCGTGCTCTAAGACCTGGACAAAACCACCAATCTCAGTTTGGGTTCCCCGCAAGTCGTCTATTAACTGAGTCCCCTTCAGGAGATATCGACTTCGAAAATCAGCGATTCCCGTTAAACGAGGCGAGAAACTATTGGTCTCTTGATAGATCTGCCCGATCGCGACACGAAAATTATTCATGGAACTCTTTCGCGATTTCATAATCACTAATGTATTTTGTTGGTTCTCTCGGCGACACCACACGATATACTTCTTTTTCCATGTCACATTCCGTATTGTGGAATCCCATTGATGATACTTTGTTTCGGCGAATCCCTAATTGATCTTATACCGAAAGAAGACGCCAGCGGAGCGACGGTATTCAGGCCTGTTCCTGGTGGCTCGCCTTTTAATACCGCAATTGCTTTAGGTCGACTGGGTATCCACACTGGATTTTTGGGGGCGATATCAACCGACTTTTTTGGCGAAATGCTTATCTCTTATCTGAAGAAAAATAGTGTTGACCCAGCCTATATTTTTCGGAGTCAAGCGCCAACCAGTCTAGCGTTCGTTTCTCCAGAAACGAAAGAGAAAGAAACAAGTTATCAATTTTATATGGATGACACAGCAGCGACCTTGTTGCAACCAGATCATATCCCTCGTTCATTTCCTTCTTCTGTCGAAGCATTGTTATTTGGTTCTACTGCGCTCGCAACCGAACCAATAGCTACTACGTTAATAAATTTCATGCAGAAAGAATCAGGTAATCGGTTGATCACGCTGGATCCGAATATTCGCCCTTCGTTAATTTCGGATCCAGAAACTTTTCGCAGTCGATTTGCCATATTTCTTGAATGCGCTGACATTGTAAAAGTTAGCCTTTCGGATCTCGCTTGGCTTTTCCCATCAAAAAGTTGGAGAGAATTCTCCCAAATGTGTTTGGGGCACGGCGTCTCGGTCGTATTCCTTACCGACGGTGGAACTGGTGCCTGGGGTATCACCAACCAGCATGAAGTCTTTTCGGAATCGGAACGCATAGATGTCAAAGACAGTATTGGAGCGGGCGACAGTTTTCATGCTGGCATGCTCACTCAGTTAAGCAAGTTGGGGAAACTTTCTTTGGCATCTATACAGACTCTTACTGTCAGTGATCTTGAGAATTGCCTGCATTTGGGAACTCGTGCCGCAGCAATCACCTGTTCACGGCCCGGGGCGGACCCACCGTGGAAAAACGAGCTCTAAGATGAGGACAATAATTTAAATTACCTGCAGGGTGGAGAAAATCTATGTTAATAAATATTGATCCAATGCTAAATGGTGAACTGCTCTATGCTCTTAGGTCTATGGGTCATGGCGATGAATTGGCCCTTGTAGACGTAAACTTTCCAGCAGAGTCAGTGGCCGCAGATACGGCGATGGGTTCGCCAATTAGACTTGATGGCACTGACATCATCATCGCAGCAAAAGCAATATTTTCTGTGTTTCCGCTTGACAGTTTTGTGGCAGCACCCACCCACCATATGCAAGTTGTAGATCAACCCGAACGAACCTTAGAAGTTCATGACGAATTTCGAAGTGCTATGAGACAATATTCCGGCCGAGACTGGCCTCTTCAGTCCTTAGAAAGGCATGAGTTTTATGACAGAGCTCGGAATGCTTTTGTTGTAATTGTGACAGGTGAGCGTCGGGCTTATGCCGATTTTTTGATGACAAAAGGAGCTATTGGCGTCGACGGTCAAATACTATGATCCAATCTCTTTGGGAACATCCAGACGATAAAAGTCGATTGCTGTGTCACGCAGTATCAATGCCTTGCCTTCCTCGGGAACATCATTGAGAAGTGTTTGGCCTACTTGCACTACAGATTCGTAACTTGCAGCAAGTGTGCAGACGGGCCAATCAGTTCCGAACATAAGTCGGTCGTAATCGAATAACCCCAACACATCGTTAACATAGGGCTTTAATTCATCTATGCTCCAATTTAAATGATCGGCCTCTGTCACCATTCCTGATATCTTACAAAACAAATCGCCGCACTTTGCTACCTCCCCCAAATCCGATAACCAAGGTTCTCTTTTTTTCTCCGAAATAGCGGGCTTAGCAATATGATCGACAACCGCCCGAAGATCTGGGACTTGTTCCATTATTCTTGGAATGTATTTAAGATTGGGAGGACGAACTAGAAATTCATAGATCAAGTCTCTCCGCTGCACTTCCTTTAGTCCTTCGACTGCGCCGGAAGTAAATAGCCAGGACGGATCCGACTCGTCTTCCCATATATGTCGGACACCTTTTAGGTACTTATTTTCCTGCAGGCGGTCGAGGACATTTCCGACCTTAGGGTCAGTCAAATCCACCCATCCAGTCACACCCAAAACAAAATTCTGCTCGTTTGCAATCTCAAGCAACCAGCGAGTTTCTTCTACTGACGAATGGGCTTGAATCAACACGGTGTATTCAACATTAGCGGCATTGATGAGTGATCTCAACTCGCTTGGCGATCGATTAACTCGTAAAGGAGAATCCGCGCCCATCCACTCATAATTGAATCGAGAGAGATCCCAAAAATGCTGATGGCTGTCGACAATTTTCATTTATGGTCAATAATATGATTCGATCGAATTACTGGAAATAAGATGTCAATAATCAGTTCTTATTAACCCCAACTCAACCAATGGTTACTGCGAAACATTCTGCCCAATACTCAGTGACAGATAATTCTTATTTGAGTCGTTTTCAGAGTGGCGTAAAGAAATCAGTGGTAAAACCGAGCCCACATCTCTAAGTCGCTTTCAACTTAACGCGGCACGCATCTTATTAATCAAATTCAGCTCTGGCTCAACCGGTAGATCTACCATCCGATTTTGAAGACCACTCATATATATCGCCAAAATAATATTAAAGTCCAGATGAGCCCGATCGAAACATAACGGATGAACTGCTCTGTCGTCTCCTATCCAATCGAGCATCGCCTCTGTCATTCTAGCTTGGCCTAGAATATCTTCATCCCAATACTCGTGAGTGCCCCCCTGCGATTTACCATCTACCAAAACCTCCCAAGACCACATCGTCCAACGCACATGCCCTTTCGATCCATATACAGTGACATACTTATGGGTATTGATAGCCTCTCGACCAACTTTAGGCGCAATTTCCCCCGATTGCAGCAAGGCTTGTACGCCATCATCAAAATCGATGATGGCTTGGGCGCATCCAGGCGCAAAATGCTTCTGAGGCGTATCTTCTAGATTTCCCACAACCATCGTTGGAAACGTCCCACAAACATCGACTCGATGCGTCTCACTTCCTGCACCCGAAATCTGCCCAAACACACGCTGAGGTTTACCCTTTGGATGGAATGCGCCAATTGCTTGAAGCGTGTGAGTGCCCTGAAATGCAAGATTCATACCACAGCCGGCGGTTATAAAGCGCATCTCTCCCAGATTGCCATCCTCGACAATTTTTTGTAGTTCAAAACGACGGGGGTGAAAATGAAGCTGATGATTAATTGCGACCTTGACCTTGCTGCCTTGGCAAAATTCCTTAATTGCCAAATAGTCTTCCCCTTGTATCGCGAGCGGCTTTTCCATAATCACCGCGGATACACCGGCTGACTCTGCTGCTTCCAGGACTTCCAACCGAATGTTAGGCGGTGTATTTAGGTGCACGAGGTCTGGTTTTTCACGCGCAAACATTTCCCGATAGTCCTTATAAAGGGAATTGATACCGAACTGCTCTCCGAATGCTTGTAAACGATCTGCACTTCGGGCAGAGGCGCAAGCTAACTTCCCGCT
>DODG01000317.1 GCA_003509065.1 Acidobacteriota bacterium | reverse complement strand
GTGGAACTCGACGAGGTCAACACAGAGGAATTGCAGGCCGAAAGCTTCATCGGACTGGATCCACCTCGACACGGCCCACAGCGCCAGAGCGTTGCACCGGCAGTTTCATCGAAGAACCTTGTTCAGCTTGAACCGCTCATTCGTGAGCGCGCGATCGATATCCTCGAGAACTTGCCTATTGGCGAGACATTCAACTGGGTGCAGGAAGTGTCCATTGAGTTGACTGGTCGGATGTTGGCCACGTTGTTCGATTTTCCGTACGAGGAGCGTCACAAGCTCATTCACTGGTCGGATATTGCCACCGCGGTTCCGCAAGTTACTGGTGACGACACCATCGACATGAAAAAACGGTATGAAGAACTTATGCAAGCCGCGGGTGCGTTCTACCAACTATGGGGGGAGCGTGCGGCCGCGCCACCAAAGTTTGATCTCATTTCCATGCTTGCGCACGGAGAAGCTACCCGGACCATGAACGAAGACCCGGGGCTCTTCCTAGGCACGTTGCTGTTGCTGATCGTTGGTGGAAACGACACGACACGCAACAGCATCAGCGGCGGTGTCGTCGCCTTGAACGAGCATCCGGATGAGTACAACAAACTGCGAGACAATCCAAAACTCATCCCCAACATGGTGTCTGAAATCATTCGATGGCAGACACCGGTGATACATATGCGCAGGACCGCCCTTCAAGATTTCGAGCTCGGCGGTCAGCACATTCGAGAAGGTGACAAGGTCGTTATGTGGTACTTGTCCGGTAATCGCGACGAGGACGTATTCGAAAATGCAGACGAATTGATAATCGACCGACCCAACGCACGAGCCCACGTTGCGTTCGGTTTCGGCATCCACCGATGCATGGGAAATCGCCTGGCTGAGTTACAGCTCCGAATTTTGTGGGAGGAGATTGTGAAACGATTCCACACTATCGAAGTGGTAGACGAGGTCACGCGCCTCCCCAACAACTTCATTCGCGGGATCAAAGACGTACCGGTGCGATTGCATCCGATTTAGTAACGGATTAGGGATATTCTAGAGTCGAAAGCGAGGACCATTTCGCGCTCCAAGTCGTCCTCTAAGCCAAATAGTAAAAAAGCTAAGAGGGTGGTGGCTATACGCATAGCTACAACTCTCGCCGAGACCTATCATGGCTCTTGAGCTTGGTTCACATCCAAAACTTACTCAAGTTCTGGACGGCTTAGTTGATGTAGTTGACTGAGCGGTTTTGGTTATTTCCTTCGTTGTTTGTTGCGATGAACCGTTGGTAGTAGTGTTGATTCAGGCTCAAGATTCATTATCTGAGGAAATTCGGATGGTCTTCAACGAAACCATATTGGGTGCATTGATTATTGGTGTGTTGGTGGGTGGTGCGATTCTGTTCTCCGATTCCAAATCGTCTAGCAAGCGCTTGATCGTGCAAGAAGGTATCGGTCTAGAGCGGCTTGTCAGTGAAGCCAAAACTAAAGAAAAACCCAGACGACTAGTTATTAGGAAAGAAATGAACGTGGCTGCCGATCACTCGGAAGAACAACCGAATCGACAATCGTCCACGAATTCCACTGAAGTCCGCGTCGAACTGCGGCTTGATGAATCCAATCTAAACCCTTCAGAAATTGCTGAGAAGATTGAGGAAGCGCTCCAGAATTCTCTGAATCAACTGCCCTTTGATGTTGAGGTGAATATCAACGCTGTCCGAAGCTGATCATTCGAAGACTCGTGGCTAATGTTCGAGGAACGTAAAAAACCAATTCGGTTTACCGGTCGAGTTGCACCTCTCGACGATGCCTTCTTTCTGCGCTGCGGTAATAACGTCGGATAGGCGCGTCAGCTTTCGTCGATCCTCAAGCGGGAAATCGAATTAGGTTGCTGGCATTTGGATGAGTTGGAAGAACATGTATTTGAAACCGAAGGTCTCTCCATTGGTTCGGTATTTGCGGAGTATGCTAGGCGGCACAACGCCCACCATTCTGATTTGGATGTCACGCCTTTTCTAAGCGATCAACCGCGTTAGATCCAAGTATGAATACTGATAAGGCAAGGTCAAAGTAGAAAGATGAAAAGACTTCTTAAGTGGAAAATTAAGATAGGCGTTGGCATCTATAACTCAATTCGATCGTACGGGCGTGCATCTACATTGGCGGACTTTATTAAATGGCGTGTCAATTTATCTATCAAACTCCACAACTGGTTATACGATGATGAGCCAATTCCGTTGATTGCATAAATAATCGATAGCCCAAGGTGGTAATTAGCTTCCTTTCGAACCACTACCTTCGCGTCTCGCTGCGAGCCGTCACGTTACTTGAGATTGGTTCAGTGCTGATCAATACCGCGATATCGCTTACAAAAACTAGTCGGTTATCGGAACGTCTGTCCGCAAGAACTTAAAAATGCACCAAGTCGCCAAGGCACATAGCAGATGCCATACGCCGTGCATCTGAACCAATGAGTCTGGATCACACCAAGGGTCTCCGGGACGTCCTCTAAGCCAGATAACAAAAGCCAAGACAAAGGCAGTTGTGCCTAAGAAGAACCATGGCGAATAAACGCGCTTACGTTCGGGGCTCTTGGACGACAATAAAGCTGGCAGCCAAAACAACAAAACCCACCAATATCGATCGGGCTGTTCCAGCATCTCGGATGGCATGATTCCAAAGATTGCGGCGACTATGAAGCCCACAATCCCTGATAGCCATCTAAACCCTGGAGACCAAAATCTATAGAGGCTTTCGGAAATTGCCCATAGAGCGATAGATAAACTCCAGAGGTCTAGATGAACGCCTAACCCTCGGCCAAAAACCCAGCGTCCAATAGCATAAATCACGACGATGACTGCATAAGTGACTACGACCTGCCGCGACGACCAACGGCCCATTTCGCCGACGTTTATTAACCACGGCAAAAGGATGTACATGATCATACCCACGTTGTCCGCCCATCCGCCCCAGTATGTATGGGTGCCATGCATCAACAAGGACCCCGCCCCAAGCCAGATAACTGCGAAGGCGTACGTATTGGAAATTGGATCAAGACCTTGGAATCGATGGTCTTTGTCTTTGCTTGATGGATCTTGCGTTAACACGTAAAGCATCAAGATTCCTGCCACCATGAACGCTATATTGCTTAAGGCGTTAACCGGTTCACGAAAAATTCCGGTATGCACTCTTTCGCACCAGCGTGAAACGTCTCCTATTGAGCGAAGTGATTCTTCATCTGGGCCCCAACCCAAGGTGCCAATCAACACGTAAAGTAATAGAAAACCAACGCTAAATAGCGAGGCAGAAATAAACGGTCGCGTTAGGTACATAAAACGGTTTGCGAAGTCTTAAATTTCTCAATAATCCGATGGACTGCTTGTTGTCCTTTGGGGTTGTACGGCTACACCGACACCTCTTCGTACGAACGACATAACCAGCATAATTCTATATTGCTCTCGTCCCACCCACTGAGACCTTCCCGGTATCGTGAGATGGGGTCTTAATTCCACCAATTCACCGTGCCTCACGCCAGCGTGAATCTACGATTCCAACAATAGGTGATTTGGTTTATTTCTACTTATCTCAGTTTTCCTTGGCGGCTTCCTCCTCAGTCCGCCGAGGCCT
>DODG01000338.1 GCA_003509065.1 Acidobacteriota bacterium | reverse complement strand
CAACAAGGCGGTATGTCACTCAATGGAGAGCAAATCGAAGATGCCGGTAGAGCAGTTCTGATCGATGATCTTGTTGATGGTCGACTAATGGTCATACGTAGGGGCAGAAAGAACTACGCGATTGTAAAATTAGTGGATTAGGTCCTTGCATTCCTTGGTAAAGAAAATTCCTTATCGTCCTATCGCCGTTCATCTAATTTCTCTGTACATTTCGCAACAAAGTTACAACCGTTGGATCTAACGAGAGTTAGAATCTTTTATAGTCGTTCGTGGAAATGACCACTATCCACAATAATCACGATTACCTCACAAGGATGGAGCACGTCGTTGGTCAGCCAGAATCAGCCAAACCTTAGAATTCCAGGTCCGGTACCACTACCTGACGAAGTACTCGCAGTGGCAGGGTCTCAGATGATCAATCATCGCGGACAAGAGTACGCAGAAATGCTTGATCAGATGTCTTCAAATTTAAAAACCGTTTTTATGACCAATAATGACGTTTACTTCATTACAGCTTCTGGTACCGGAGCTATGGAAGCCGCGTTAGTCAACACAATTTCACCAGGAGACAAGGTCTTATCAATAATAATTGGTGTTTTTGGTGAAAGATTCGCAGAAATCGCAGATGCCTATGGCGCTGATGTGCACAGACTTAATTTCGAGTTAGGCAAAGCAGCTGATCTCGATGCAGTACGAGAAAACATAAGGAAAAATCCGCAGATCAAAGCTGTAATTTTTACACATAATGAAAGCTCAACCGGTGTCTCTAATCCTTTACAAGAATTGTGCTCAGTCATACATGAAGAATCTGAGGCGCTCATCTTGGTAGACGCAGTGTCAAGTGCCGGCGGTGTCCCGATCGCTGTAGATGCTTGGGGTATAGATGTTGTGGCAACAGCATCACAAAAAAGCTGGGTTTCGCCACCCGGGATCGCAATGGTCACGTTTTCTAAAAAAGCTTGGACTGCTTATGCCAAATCAACAATGCCAAAATACTACCTTGACGTACAACAGTACGAAGATTTCCTCAAAATAGGACAACCACCCTTCACCCCATGCCTACCAGCTATGTTCACATTGAAAATAGCCTTGGAATCAATGGTCGATGAGGGGATAGAGAACGTATTCCAACGACATTTTAATATTGCGGAACACACCCGCAAAGGAGCCAAGTCCATAGGGCTGGATCTGCTGCCAAATCCCAAGTTCGCATCCAATACCGTAACCGCTATAAGGCTGCCCGATGATGTGGATGGGAAAAAATTTCTGAGTGACGTGAACGACAACTTCAATGTTGTCCTTGGAGGTGGGCAAAAATCCCTAACCGGCAAAATTTTCAGGATAGGACATATGGGATGGGTAGAGACAAGTCATATAGACGAAGCTCTAAATGCTGCCAAAAAGACACTCAATCGGATGACCTCATAATTCATTGAATTCATCATGATGAATTTTATAAGTCCATGGTGGGATTTTCAGCGTAGATTAAAATCATTGCCTATTATTTTAATAGCTTTGGCACTTTCACTCTCGATTGCCTGTGACAATAATTTTGATGAGCAATCGCATACTACTGATCTCGATGATAATTCTTCGTCTTCAGCAATAATCCAAAACGAAAAGGTAGAGTCGCCGACACAATCAGCAACGCCAATCTCAAAGAAAGCACCTGACTTTAGCCTTCCGTCAATCCAAGGTCGGACATTCACACGTTCGGATTTTGAAGGCGACAAAACTGTTCTCCTAGTTTTTTATAGAGCGTTTTGGTGAGCGGCGTGTAAAAGGCAACTCGTGGAGTTACAAAAACAAAAAAAGATTTTTGACAAAGAAAAAGTTCAAATTCTTGCGATAAGTACGGATGACTTGAAAGGCCCATCAGATTTAGCTTCCAAAACAGATATCCAGTTCCCCTTGTTATTTACTTCCGCAGCCTCTGATGTGCCAGATTCATACGGGGTTTTCAACCTGTTTGGGGATGGCTTGGCATCAGCCTCATTGTTCCTGATAGATAAAAGAGGTCAGATAGCCTGGAAGAGTATCGGAGAAAATACGGGTCACTTCGTAACTGCTGAAAAAGTATTACAACAAATCGACTTTCTAAAATAAGCCAGTACCAAAGGCGATTCGCAGTGAAATTGAGAGACTTCGACATCAGAAAATAGTGACGTCTCGAAACTGTTACAAGGTTTCTCCGAACTGCTGAATCACGGCCCCTGCCGGGGGTTTCGGAAAGAAATTCGTGGTCTTAGCAGGCAATCGCCACCCACGAGTAACAATCGAAACAAATTCATTAAGTGGTACCGGCCGCATAATGAAAGCCATCCGAGCTTCTCCGTTGTCAATCTGACGAGCTATCAATCCCGCATCATGGTGCGGGCTGATGATCTGTTCTTCACGTTCGACATCCACGGCCGCTCGAATCACATGCGAATGCAAATAGGAATATTCAGAATACTCGAGAGCATTCCCTGCCTGAGGCGGAGATTTCATTGTCGCTATGTGAAATTTCCCTGGTTCTTTACCGTATAGACCGAACACAACTTCATCATCTTTACGTTCACCAAGCTCGATTGCAAACTGCTCAATCTGTTCCGTCGTCGAA
>DODG01000214.1:2226-2735 GCA_003509065.1 Acidobacteriota bacterium | reverse complement strand
GACAATACGTTGTCGACTGCGTTGTGATGCTCTGTAATTCCCAGCGTCCAACACATTTGCGCTTTCTTAGCACCTGCATAGGCATGGGCTAACTCTCGAATCGCCTCACCTGGCACACCGGTGATCCGCTCAGCATGCTCCAGGGTATAGGATGCAACCGCTTGAGAAAATTCGTCGAATCCAGTCGTGGCATTATCAACAAACTCTTTGTGTACCAATCCCTGCGTAATGATTTCTCTGGCAATAGCATTAGCAAGCACGACATCCGTGCCAACGTCCAGTCCAAGCCAAACATTCGCCCACTCGGCCGAACTAGTCCGGCGAGGATCCACCGTGTACAATCGTGCGCCGTTATGCACGGCTTTCAACAGATGATGAAAGAAGATGGGGTGGGTTTCTCTAGCGTTCGATCCCCATAAGATGATTAGATCAGCCTCTTGAAGTTCCGCGTACGAACTTGTCCCTCCACCGGCCCCAAAGACTGTCGCCAGACCGACGACGCTGGGAGC
>DODG01000214.1:0-1908 GCA_003509065.1 Acidobacteriota bacterium | reverse complement strand
GACGACGCTGGGAGCGTGTCAAGTGCGGTTGCAGCTATCGATATTATTACTGCCGATCACCGAACGGGCGAACTTCTGTGCCATGAAGTTCATCTCATTCGTGGTCTTGGAGCAGCTAAACATCCCAACTGCTGACCCACCATGTTCGTCGACAACTTGTTTCAGACCCGTCGCCGCTCGGTCCAACGCTTCTTTCCAACTTGCTGGTCGTAGCGAACCATTCTCGCGAACTAGCGGCTGTGTTAGTCGAGTGTAGGATTTCCCCATTTCATGTCCTCAGAACAATCGCAAATTCAAGAAAGTTTATCACGCCGAGCGAACTCCACGTCCCAGACAGCCAATCTCATGCATGTACAGGCTATTATTCCTAAACAAGTTAGCAATCCTTTGGTAGTAACTCCGGTATAATTGCGGATCCTTGACGATTTTCTGATGTCTTGGTGCGAGCAGGAAAACCCCGCGAGCATTTTGACATCCTTTTCGCGGGAGCTAAAACGTGCACTCGACCATGACGGTTATCTTGTTAGGGTTATTTTGTCTCGCGTTTGCGTCGATATCCTCCGCGCAGCTTACGTCCGCTAAAGACGGCCCAGTCGTCTATGGACATCATCATTTGAATGTCACAAGCATCGAAACACAGAACCAATTCTGGGTGAACACACTTGGAGGCGAGCCGGCTGTCTTGGGTAACTCAGAAATCGTTAAATTTCCGAACGTCTTAGTGTTTATGAGAGAACAAACGCCGACTGATGGAACTATTGGCTCAACCGTGAATCATATCGGCTTTTGGGTGCCAAGCGTGCGGGCCATTATAGATACGATTAAAGCAGCAGGTTATCCGATAATTACCAGGGCTGAGTTGCCAGCTTCTCAGGAAGTTGTTGACGATCTCGCGTACATCGCTGACCAGGACACGTACATCGCCTACGCTATGGCACCAGACAACATTAAAGTTGAATTTGTTGAAAACAGGACTCAGACGATTCCATTGACACTTCATCACATCCACTTTTACTCGCACCAACTCGATGCGATGAAAGCCTGGTACGTACAAACATTTAATGCCATACCGGGAATGCGTGGTTCGTTTGAAGCTGCTGACCTGCCAGGTGTGAATCTCACCTTCTCGCCATCGAGTACACCCTCGGAAGGCACTAAAGGACGGAGTCTTGATCACATTGGATTCGAGGTCGACGACCTTAAGAATTTCTGCCAGCGATTGGAATTACAAGGTGTCAAATTTGATAGACCCTATCGGGAAATCCCAGGCCTCGGTATTGGTGTTGCATTTCTCACCGATCCATTCGGCACCTACATTGAGTTAACTGAAGGACTCGATAAGCTGTAGCATCGGTCAAGCAAGTGATCCGAAGAACTAGGTGCAGAGTTTGTTAATGCTTTCTAATATTTGAATCGTCGACGCTGGAAGAAAGTCGCGAGGTCAACATGCAAGACAGTAACCGGGAAGTAGCCTATGTCCTTTTAAGAGTAACGCTGGGGTTAGTATTCCTTTTCTACGGTCTCGGCAAACTACATTATGGTCTTGACGCTTTTGTCCTAGGGCTAACCACACGGTTTACTAACACCCTGCTGCCTACCGTTCTAGTTGTGCCCTTTGGCTACATCCTGCCTTTCGCCGAGTTGGTTACAGGAATCCTACTGATTTTAGGCGCGTTCAATCGACTCGCTTTACTCAGTGCGGGTTTACTTTTAGCAGCGCTCACGACTGGCGCAGTCATTGAACCGAGTCCTGGTACAGTGGCCGATAACATTGGATTTGCATTGGTGGTGTTCTTGCTGCTCTGGACGGCCGAGCGAAACCACTACTCTCTCGATCACCTAATTAAGCGCTAAGGGCCGACGTTCATCGAAAGAGGGGACCGAAATGAAGCATTTCTTGGGAATTAT
>DODG01000423.1 GCA_003509065.1 Acidobacteriota bacterium | reverse complement strand
ATTGCATGCCCAACCGGAGTTGTCGTCGCAATAAACTGTTTCAATTGATAGCAGACGTTCACAGGCGTTACGCTGACCGTTGCTGCAGGCCTTTTGCCAAAATGGAAGACTATCTCCAACGTGTCGACCGTCAGTTGCACCAAAAGCTGTCATCGTCGCAAACAAGACGGCCCAGGATGCGATATGGAGTGAGTTGGCTCGCGAGAAAGGCCATTCGAGATTCCAGCCAGATAGGATCCGATTCTGTTGAATGCTGTGCACTAGACTATCGATGCGTCTAACGCTCAAATTCAGTAGGGGCACACACAAAAGTTTGTCGTAAAAGGTTGGCGCCCCAAGTGCGCCAAGAAGCGCATAGAGCACGAATACACCTGTTCCATAAAATATGCCAAAAATACCTTTACCCATCGGTGTTTTAGGGGAAGTTGACGGATCTGTTACTAGAAGATGTAATCCAAGAAACACGGCCGCTGGAATTTCTGAATCAAGGAAATATGGGATCCCAGTAAAAGCTGCATAAAGTGCGCTCAAGGCAAATAGGATCGCAGCGGCCGATGCGGCTATCAAAGTTATAGAAAAGTAGTACATCACCACGAGCCCGATAAGAAAAAGGAAGAGATAAATGTTCGGGGCAAGAACAAGGGTGGTTGCAATCTCGTGGCCCCAAGTAAGGTCGCTCGTATTTGTGGCGATTAGAATCAAAGAGAAGAGGCCGAGCGAAAAAGCCGATGGGTTAAAGATGTGAGTGAGCTTTCCGTGTCGGTTCCAGCGGATAAATTCCTTACCCATAAACCCAACACCAATCATGAGAAATTGCAGATAGAACCAATCATCCCTAAACCAGAGAAATAGGTTTGTACTGAAGATGATAGGAAATGGTCCGAAACCGATTACGTAACTCTCACGGCGGGTCCACTGCAAAAGCATGTCAAACGTATAGGCAAAGAGCAGTTGTGCGAGCAAAAGCCAAGCCATGTCGTAGACAGGTGGCCAGTACCAACCCCAGTAGCCGAATACGGCTAATTGAACACCAGCTTGAAGGTAATGTTGTGGTCGAATGTTCACCTGAAAACTGCGTTCGCTAGAAGAGTGGCGACAGTGTAGATACAGAGCCACTTGCCAGATTAAAAGAACCGCACTAGCACTCCAGAACGCATTAGTGAGTAAAGGGTGACTATTGACACGTGCAACTAATGACACGAGAGTGAGGGTCAGTGTCAGAGCGAGAGGGGTCAAGAAGACACGACGTGTCATGGTTGCCATTCTCTAGCAATTTCTCCGAGCATAGGTAGTAGTTGCGAGATGGGAATCATTGGGCCCTAGACGCGGAGGTTGACGAATCTCGGTCAAATGGAGACTGACCGGAATGGCAACTAAAATATTAGGTGTTATTGTACGTCGTGCCAATGGCCGTGTTCGGCTGACCAAATTCGTCGAGTGCTGCCAGCGCCATCACCTGCATTCTTCATCGATATTGCGACGCCTAGAACAGCAGCAAGCATCAGGAGCGTAAACAGCACCATAGCGGTCCTCGAGCTAATCTGCGTGGATTTCGCCATGCAGCATTTTTTATATTTCTTGCCGCTGCCACAGTGACATGGTGCATTCCGCTCAAGTTTCATTGATGCATTATTCTATATGTCGAAGGTCATCGATGGCGAATTGTTTGAAGAGGTTCCTTATAGTTGAACATTAAAAGGACACTCTTGCATCGAGTTGGGTTCGTTTGAGTAACTTGTTCGATGCGCCTGCACTCACTGCGAGCTTCTTTGTAAAGATTCCGGTGAAGTCGAGGTGCACTCGAGGGGCAATCATGTAGGAGATGACCGGCTGATGCATTTCGATATTGGTTCCTGGTGTGTCGGAAAACGTGAATACTGAAAGGACCGCTTCGCGTTCAATGTGGGCGTATGTATACGAGAGTTGGAAGGACCCTGGTTCTGAAGCAATCCCGTAAGCCGCTGTGAGCCAGTAACCATAATCTTCACTGGTTGCGGCTTTAGTGTTCTTGACGAAGTTAGCCGTCAATTCAATGGGGTAGTTGGCTCGGCCAGTATCAAACGTTCCGCGGGCAATGAGATCCACGAGGTTGAAATTAGAGTTGAATCCTGTTGTGGCGCCAGCAGCATTCTTGCTCAGCGCATTGGTGTTACGTCCGATATCTTCTGATATTTGAGCAAGAGCAACCCCGTCCACATCGCGAAAAGCGTAATCTGCGACCGAAAGGTGGAGACTGTGCGCTCCGACCTTAACTCCTATTTCCCCGTAACCAGCGAACAAGAATGCATCTGGACTTTTCTTGTTTTCTTTTAAAGGTACCTGTGCGGTCACTAGCCTCAGGGAGACAGGACCACTGGAGGTGCGTATTTGCTGGTAAAGACCTTCCCAATTGAGATCACTGTCGAAGGTCATTTGAGTGCGAGTGACTGGCAGACCGAATTTCCCTGCTCGAATCGTCAAAGCCTTGGCTCCGGACGGATTCCACGTGAAGAATGCCCGGTCGAGACTAATTGGTTTCCGAGTTAAGAGATTTGTGAAGGTTTGATTTGTGGAGATTGGGTTGCCCATGTCGCCACTGCCCAGACGGAAACCGAGGCTAACATCGTCGTTAATCTTGGCGTTTGCGGTCAAGCGGAACCGGAACCGGAGGCGTTGACGAGCCTTCGTGTCGGCTTGATAAAACCCTTCATGTCGTTGGCGAAAGTCCCCACCGAAGCTGATACGTTCTGTCCAACTAGGTTGCGCCGACACGGACTCTGCGACAAATATCATGGTAATAAGTGTCGAGACCAGAGTGAGGTAGTGAAGGAGTGATTTGACAGAATTTGTATTTAACATGGTGTGAGAGTAATCAATAATTATTGCTGCGTGATTCCCGGTGTGTAAACTTTAGATAAATCTCAAAACCCAAATTTGCGGTTCCTGTCCGGTCGAAGTATCCTGAATCACCAAGAGCTATGGGGACATTCTATTCAGGAAAACGTACCAGAAACCTCTTTGATCCCAAAGCCGCCACCATTTTTAAGTTATCACGATCCAAGATCGAACTCTTTCGGAGTTGTCCGCGTTGTTTTTATCTTGATCGACGACTCGGTGTTGGTCAACCTCCAGGATTTCCATTTAATTTGAATTCGGCCGTTGATTATTTATTAAAAAAAGAATTCGATGAATATCGTGAACGTTGTGAAATTCATCCAATGATACGAGAGGCTGGCGTAGATGCCATTCCATGTCAACACCAGAAATTATCACAATGGCGAAATAATTTTAAAGGCATTGAATTTCATCATCTAAAAACAAATTTAATGATTCATGGAGCCATTGATGATCTTTGGATGTTGCCTGATCAATCGTATGTCGTCGTTGATTACAAGGCGACTAGTAAGAAGGAACCCGTCACCATTGATGCGCCATGGCAGCGGTCCTACAAGCGACAGCTTGAGATTTATCAATGGCTACTTCGGAAAAATGGTTTGACAGTCTCGAATACGGGTTACTTTGTGTATTGTAATGGCCGACGCGACCGACCAAGGTTTGATGGACAATTGAAGTTTGAAATTTCCGTAATTCCTTATACGGGGAATGATGATTGGGTAGAAAAAACTATTGAAGATGCGCACAAGTGTCTCATGGGTGATGTTATTCCTCCGACAAGTAGGACATGTGATTTTTGCACCTATCACAGCGCCGTCACACGGGCTATTCAAGAAGCTTAAATTGATTACATTGAAAGCGTCTGGTTGGCGTTGCTTGAGAGAGGATAGATTAGGGTATTGACATGACTTTTTCATTTCTGAAGAACGTGATTCTCGCATTGCCGGGGGTTGCCACGGTCGTTGCGCAGTTGTTTTCACCTGTCATGTCGAGTCCGACGGACTTTCAAACACCGTTTCAACCTGACGAGCTCGTCACAGAATATAAAGAAAATCCGATTGGCATTGATGTGGTTCGTCCGCGACTGAGTTGGAAAATCTCAAGCCCTGAGCGTGGCTGGCAACAGAGTGCATATCAATTACAAGTTGCTGAAAGTATCGACCAGTTGGTTTCAGGTGGTCAGCTTATTTGGGACTCCGCAAAAGTGACTTCAGGCGATTCGGTGCATCGTGAATATGCAGGCCCAGCCCTTCAATCCAGCACCAGGTATTACTGGCGCGTTCGTGTTTGGGATGAGGTGGACGACGTGTCCGACTGGAGTCAATTCGCGTATTGGGAAATGGGACTCCTTGAAGAGACAGACTGGGTAGCCCGATGGATTACACCAGATTGGGAGAGTGATTCATCAGTGTCTCAACCGGCGCTGTTGTTTCGGGGTGCGCTTGACGTAACTCATGCAGTTCGCACGGCGCGAGTTTACGTTACGAGTCGTGGTCTATACGAAATGAGTATTAACGGTCAACGTGTGAGCGAGGATCTGTTCACGCCGGGTTGGACTGCCTACCATACCCGTATTCAATATCAGACTTATGACGTCACTGATCTTTTGCAGCAAGGGAGCAACATTCTAGGTGTGACGGTCGGGGACGGCTGGTATCGAGGACCCTTAATGGGGGGGAGCCGTAATCACTACGGGGACCGACTAGGGCTGCTTGCGCAAGTGCGCATCGAGTATGCCGACGGACATGTTGAGATCTTTGGAACAGACGAGCAATGGAAGGCCTCTACCGGTCCAATCCAGATGTCCGAGATCTATCAAGGCGAGATTTATGATGCACGCCTGGAACGACAGGATTGGACGCGTTCCGATTATGAGGTGCACGACTGGCAATCGGTCAGACTGTTTGACACGCCACCTGTCCAACTTATCGCGCCAGCCGGTCCTCCAGTCCGACGGATTGAGGAAATTCGTCCAATTGAAATTCTCCGAACACCGAATGGGGATGTGGTTTTTGACCTTGGTCAGAACATGGTCGGCTGGGTGAAGCTGACAGTCGATGCTAACGGCGCACCCGCAGGTCAGAGAATCGTCCTTCGGCATGCCGAGGTACTCGACGCTGACGGCAACTTGTATACCGACAACCTACGGGCAGCCAAACAACAGGTTGAGTATATTTTGGACGGAACCGAACGTGGCACAGTGTTCGAACCACACTTTACGTTTCACGGATTTCGATACGTGGCAATCGACGGGTATCCCGGTGACTTGACGGTCGATGATGTCGCCGGTGTGGTGGTTCATTCAAACATGCAGGTGACGGGTGAGTTTGAAACATCAGATGCTCGACTTAACCAACTTCAACGCAACATCCTATGGGGACAGAAAGGCAATTTTCTTGATGTTCCTACCGACTGCCCTCAACGTGACGAACGATTGGGTTGGACCGGTGATGCGCAGGTGTTTTGTCGAACCGCAACCTTTAATATGCAGGTTGCCCCATTTTTTACAAAGTGGCTAGGCGATCTTTCCGCGGACCAGGCTCCGAACGGTAGCATCCCGCCGTTTGTACCGGATTACCGCGCAAATGATGGCCAGGGAATGGGCGCTACGGGCTGGGCGGACGCTGGGGTAATCATTCCGTGGACCATTTACTTGGCCTATGGTGATGAGCGAATTCTGTTGGATCAGTACGAGAGTATGCAGGCGTGGGTGAAGTATATGCACGGGCGAGCGGGGGAGGATCTTGTCTGGACTGGAGATTTTCATTACGGAGATTGGCTTGCGTATGCCACGACGGACCCGGGTTATCCAGGAGCAACGACCGATACCGATGGAATTGCGACCGCGTTTTTTGCACACTCTACCGGACTGCTTGCGAAAATGGCACGGGTCTTGGGTCGAATGGCAGATGCGGATGAATATGAAGCATTGCGGGCGAGGATCGTTGAAGCCTATCAGCGTGAATTTGTTACCGTAACCGGACGGGTTGCCGAAAATACGCAGACGGCCTATGTGCTCGCATTGCAGTTCGATTTATTGCCTGAGTCATTGCGGCCCATTGCGGCGCAGCGTCTTGTTGATGATATTCGTTCACGAGGAAATCATTTAACGACTGGCTTTCTTGGGACACCGTATCTCAATCACGTGTTAACGCGATTTGGCTATGTGGATGTTGCCTATGATTTATTGCTTCAAGACACATATCCTTCCTGGCTTTATCCTGTGACACAGGGGGCGACGACAATCTGGGAACGTTGGGATGGCAGGCGTCCGGATGGAAGTTTTCAGAGTGCCGGGATGAACTCGTTTAATCACTATGCTTACGGAGCGGTCGGAGATTGGATGTATCAAACGGTGGCAGGTCTCGACACTGATTCGAGTGGCGCGGGGTACAAGCACGTTAAGATTCATCCCCATCCAGGCGGCAATCTGACCTATGCGGGTGCAGCCTTTGACAGTATGTATGGTCACACCGAGTCACGGTGGGATTATGGGAACGACGGATTTACTTTGCGTGTGACTATTCCGGCTAACACGACCGCGACCGTGCGACTTCCCAATGCGGCCAATCGTGAAATCACAGAAAGTGGTCTACCCGTTGAGCAGGCTGCCGGTGTGACGAGTGTTGAGGTGGAGGAGAGGGATATAGTGATCGGTATTGGTTCGGGTCAGTACACGTTCCTCACTCGCAATTAGGAGACATGTGTCGCAGTGAGGTCAGGTTAAGGCGTGTTTCGGTGCTCGATTCTATGAGTAAGCCTTTCACACGTACTTTGTGGCTCGCATGATTTTCTACTCCGAATTCATCAAGCGTTCCTATTAATCGAAGTCGCCTGTCGCCAAGTGGAGTGTCCACCTCGGGTTCCACTGGAACCTCTTCAGTAATTTCAAGCGGTTCGGTAGCTTCCACTACCCACCACTGGTCACCTTCCTGCGCAACACAGCCAATTGACATAATCATGGGCACCGATTGCGTTGCGCCGAACGATGCAAGAGTCAGGGCCGCACCGAAAAACGCGACGACGATACTGAATCGGATAGTCATCTCTATGCCTCCACACGTAATTATTGTTCGAGAACAAATTTTTGCAGGCGTTGGCCGTAAGTATCTGCCACATACACGGCTCCTGTCGAATCGACGGCTATACCGTGTGCCCAGTCGAATTCGTTTGGACCGTGGCCTTGTTGACCCCAACGGGCAAGGATCTCACCCGTCGCAGTTGAAACCTGCATGACTTCTTCATTGTCATGCTCCGCAACATAGGCGTATTGTCCATCTCGGGAAATAACCAAACCCCAGACATAACCCAAATGGGTCCACTTGCCGAGAAAGTTTCCTTCCAAGTCAAACATTTGGATGCGTCGATTCTCTCGGTCAAGGACATAGACCTTGTCGTTCTGGTCTATTTCAACGGCATGGGGCAGGTGAAATTCACCATCGGCGGTCGATTCATCCTGAGGGCCTCCCCCCCATTGCTTAATAAAAGTGCCATCGGGCGCAAATTTTGCGATGCGGTTATTGCCGTACCCGTCTGCAATGAGAATCTCACCAGTGCTGGCGATGTCGACGTCTGCTGGTAGATCGAGATGTGTTTCGTCATGAGCCGGTTCATCCGTGATGCCTATTTGCAATAGCACCTCGGTTAACTCGTGATTAAATTTGAGGACTCGATGTGCGGCTTCATCGACCACCCAGACATAACCGTCATGGTCAACCTCAATGAAATGTGGAACTGTGCCGGTTATTCCGTCACCGCCAGAACGGAGAAATTGACCGGATGCGTCGAAGACTAGAATTGGATGTGCCCCACGATGGAGGGCGTAAACGTTGTCGTTGAGGTCTACTGATACACCAGACACGCCAGGTTGGAGATTCTGACGCCTTGGTGGTGGTGTTTCACCACGCGCGATCAGATCAGCGCGAACCCGTTCGGCTTCAGCACGGATTCTCGCACGTTCTGCCGGGAGTGGAAAACCCTGTGGATGGCCTAACACCCAGCCGTCTGGAAGCTTGGCCCAGTCTGGCACCAAAGAAAATGTGTTTTGTTGAGCAGTTAGTGCGCTCCCGCCGATTAGGAGCATTGTGGCGATTAGTGAAATGGTGCGTCTCATAATTAATTATGCCTCTACCTTAGCGGCTTGTGGTTACAGGTATTTCTTTTTGAAACCATCCGCTGCCAAAGTTTAAAAATGGACCATCGTCGATGGAGATTCGAGCTTCAATCTTGTAGTTGACGGGTGACACGAGCCGAGTTCGATATCGCAGTCGAACCTTTTGTCCCGCGTGTGTCAACGGTCCTGTCTCGTAGTGGATGGTATAGAAACCCCCAAGGTCACCACCGATTGGACCCGCATGGAACAGTTGAAAGCCTCGACTGTCCTGGTCCCATCGAGCGAAGGTGCGTTCGTTGGCTTGATATGCAATGACGCTCTCGATTGTGAAGGGCCCTGTTGGGCCCTCTGCTTCAGTATGGCTGGTTGAGAAGTTTCCGTCTTGCATCGTAAAGGTCTCAGTCCCTCTCAACGTTCCTCCAGGACCCAAAGGCGATTCAGGAACTCGCCATTCGAATTGCCACGTGCCTGGAAAATATTGGTTGTAGTCGAAGGTGGGCACCTCATCGGATTTTTCGGTCGGTCTGCCGAGATCTGGAATTTGACCACGCGGTCGTTCAGGCTGTTGCGTGACTGGTTGAGCAGGTGCCGAGGTCGAGAGCAAAAGAACGGAAACAAAAGTGATGAATGTGACTTTGACCATGGCCTTACTCCATAAGTGTCGCTGAAAACACCTGAGCCGAGCTTCGCTAGCTCGGCTCAGGATAAATCATAACGATGTAACTCCGACTGGCACTGCGTTATTGTTGCTCGTTGTCGGTTGTTTCTACTTGACGAGTCAAATCTTGGCTGTCGATGGTGTACTCAGTGAAGGCCTGGTACATTTCGTCCCAACTCTGATCACCCCAGTAGACTTCAAGTTGCGGACCAGGATTCCACCGATTATTTAATGAGTTGTCGTAGACACCAATGCCGGTAATCTTGCTCCCCGCTGGTATGTGCATCGGCTCAGCCAACTCATAATGAATCTGCCAGTTGAAGTCGAACTCCGGGACATCGAGAACGGTGTCTTCACGGCCATCAGGGTAAGTCACTACCCAGCGTAGGCTTTTGCCTCGAAGGTGCATGTGGGGAGACAAGCCGTAAAGAGTGATCGGTTCAGTAATCGGAGTAATGCCCGTAATTTTCCAATTTCCTTCATAGGGGGGAATATTGGGAATCTTTGGTCGGACCCGCTCGCCGTTCTCGTCCAGAGTTGGTACGATTTCTTCACCTTGCACGATATAAATATCATGGCCGAAGGCACTCGTTGGGACCGGATTTCCAGCTTGGCGCGTGAGAACTTCATGGGTCACTGGTTTCGTATTGAACCAGAGTCCAAGTTTCGATTGATCCGTTTCAACTTGCCCGACGGCGTTATAGTGCATGGTGAATCGAACGTATTTTCCAGCTGTGACGCGTTTGCCCGTGCCCGGCATGAAACGTTCGACGCCGCGTCCCGGCACATATGAGATGAGCTTGCTGCTTCCAGCTAGGTTGAATTGATTAAAGACCTGCTGTTCGATTCTCGTAGAATTCTTGCGGCTTAATTTCGAGGCCGCGTCCCGATCGAGCACTTCACCGTCAAGTGTTTCAAGGATGCCGTGTTCGCCAACTCGTGTTCCTGGCGGCAGATCGACGACGTAGGCACCGGCATGATGCACCACGCTTCGATTCGAGGGACGAAATTCAATGACTTCCGCGAAGCGGTCTTCGTTCCATGGAATTGCCACATAAAAATCTAAATAGTCTTCTTGGCCTTCTGCGGCGATTTCATATTCAACGGGCAATTCGAACACATAGTCCGGTTCGCCATCTTTATAGGTCCAATTTTCTGGAAAATCTGGCAAGGCTGGTAGATCGCCCTCACCTCGGGGTGCT
>DODG01000171.1 GCA_003509065.1 Acidobacteriota bacterium | reverse complement strand
TCCCTTCATGCCTAGTGGTGCGGGCAGTTGTTAAACCAGAAATTATCACCAGTTCTGATGAGTAGACTGGAAACAATCGATTAGGGAGCGGACTATAGCATAATAGAGCGTTGTGTATATTCAAGGTGACGTAAACAGCGCCCAGAACCCCACAGTCGAACACCGTAGCGGTTTAAGGCTCCTTCTCCTCGTGTTCATCGCTTCTTTGGCCTGCAATTCTGCAGCGCCAGACGGTTCACAGCAGTCCTCTTCTAATGATCGAACAATGGATATTGAAAGGACTGTTCCGCTGGACAACAATGATCAAGACACCTGTGACCTTATCGTATTTCTGGGTGACAGTGTGACGTTTGGTCTTGGGCTGCCTCCACACGACGCTTATCCGTCAATTATTCAGGAATTAATCGACGCAGCAGGATATGGGTACAAGGTGCACAATGCGAGTGTGTCCGGTGATACGACGGCTGGCGGCCTCAGACGTCTGTCCTGGGTGCTTGATGGTGACATTCATGCAGATGACATTCATGTGCTGGTGATTGCGTTGGGAGCAAATGATGGCTTACGAGGTCTTTCAATCGTACAGATGCAGGAGAATCTGTCAGGAATTATTGAGCAAGCGCAGTCGAAGGATATTCTTGTTCTCTTAACCGGTATGGAAGCTCCGCCAAATCTAGGGTCGCTTTATGCCAATGATTTTCGTGTTGTGTTTCGTGATTTGGCCGATGAGTATGACGTTACCCTGTTACCATTTTTACTTGAAGGCGTGGCAGGTAATGTGGAATTAAATCAGGCGGATGGCATTCATCCAAATACAAAAGGTGCGCAAATGATTGCGGAGATGGTGTGGCTTACTCTCAAACCGATGCTTAGGATGGATTCGTCGAGATGATTGAATTACGAGGTGTATCAAAGACGGTGAGCAGTGGTGACTCATCTTTAACCATACTGCATCCTGTGGATCTCAGTATTGCAGCTAGTCAACGTGTGGCAATTGTTGGACCTTCCGGGAGTGGTAAATCAACGCTACTTGGCTTGATCGCAGGACTGGATGCCCCTTCAAGTGGACAGATCTTTATTGATGGTATTGATATTACTGCACTCGATGAAGATAATCTGGCACAGTTACGCGGTTCGAAAATTGGATTTATTTTTCAGTCCTTTCATTTGATTCCGTCGCTTACCGCAATGGAAAACATTCTAGTTCCGTTAGAAATAGCTGGTGTGTCCAATGCCCGCGTTAAGGCACATGCTCTTCTTGAAGAAGTTGGCCTGGTAAATCGAGGGCATCACTATCCGTCTCAACTTTCTGGTGGAGAACAGCAGCGGATAGCGATTGCTCGGGCGCTGGCTAATGAGCCATCGATTGTATTAGCGGATGAACCTACCGGTAATCTCGACAGTGCAAACGGAGGACATATTATTGAACTGTTACTGGAGGTGAATCGGAGTCGTGGCACCACCATAGTGTTGGGGACTCATGACTCCAATCTTGCCGAAATCGGCCAAGTCACGTTGGCTATGAAAGATGGACATATCCAACGTAAAGAGATGCTATGAATTCCTTTGTTCTACGAATGGTTTCGCGTGAAGTTCGAGCCTCATGGAGACGCTTGCTACTCTTTTTTCTCTGTGTGGCACTGGGTGTTAGTGCGATTGTCGGCGTGCGATCAATTATTCAAAGTACGCATGAAACTCTATTGTCTGAGGCCCGTACTCTACTGGCCGCGGACATGATTATAAGGAGTAGAAGTCCTTGGACCGACGATGTAAGCGTCACAATTTCCAAACGTCTAGAAGAGGCGAAAGTTTTAGCTCGTACAGAATCAATTGAAACTGCAACCATGGTGCGTCCAGCTGATGCAACCAAGGCTATCGCCAAGATGATTGAGGCGAGAGGGGTTCAACCAGGATTTCCGTTTTATGGCGTTATTCAAATTGCCGGTGGCCAATTGTATTCACACGAATTATTGGCAGGGCAGGGCGCTCTGGTTAGGCCAGAATTATTGACTCAACTTGACGTGAAGGTTGGGGGCAAGATTCTTATTGGAAATAGCACCTTTACTATACGCGGAGTGATGTTAACCGAGCCTGGCAATAGTATGGGCGCGTTTAGTTTGGGCTCTCGCGTTTTGGTGGATCATGATGATCTACAAGAGGCAGGCTTATTAAGCTTTGGTAGCCGCGCCAATTACGAAACCCTTATAAAGATTTCCGAAGAAGGCATTGAGCCGCTGGTGAATCAACTCAAAGAGGATTTAAGTGAGACGTTTATTCGTGTTCGGTCTTATCACAACAGTGAGAACCGAGTATCGCGAAATCTTTTACGAGCTGAAAACTACCTTAGTCTTATAGGTTTCATTATCGTCATTCTTGGTGGGATTGGCGTCTGGAGCGTGACGCGAGTCTTTGTAAGACAAAAAATTAAGAGTATCGCAATTCTTAAGTGTATCGGCGCGACTAGTAAGGATCTCTTGACGATCTATTTGCTTCAAGTAATCCTTCTTGCGGTGAGTGGTAGCTTACTGGGTGTTGCGATTGCTGCGGTCGCAATCGAAGCTATACCGTCTGACATGGTCACAGGTTACGCTCCCATTGACTATCAGTTGACAATGTCAGCAACGTTGCAGGGTTTTGGCATTGGTGTACTGGTTTCCTTGTTGTTTTCTGTTGTGCCCCTCCTTGACGTCCGTCACGTACGTCCCTTATTGCTGTTACGTTATGAAATGAGTAATGAACGACAATTGGTAGACTGGCTGCGTGTGACAGCCGTGATAGTTGTGATGGTTGCGTTGATCGGTGTGGCTAGTTGGCAGGCTGGGTCGCTAACAATTGGTTTTTATGTGAGTGGCGGTTTTGCACTACTGGCGATCTGTCTTCATTTGGCATCAGGTGTGTTGATCAAGGCTGTGGCACCTCTAAGTCGACTGTCATGGTTTCCTCTCCGCCATGCCGTAATGAGTCTAGCTTCTCCAGGCAATCAGACTAGAACCATTATTTTGGCCGTGGGCCTTGGCAGTTTTTTTCTCATAGGCATTCGCAGTCTCCAAACGAATCTCCTCGAAGAATTTGCGCTTGAAATTCGAGACGATGCGCCCGACATGTATTTGATCGACATCCAATATGACCAAGCAAATGGTGTACGCGATTTTCTATCAGACCACGGTGACAATGATTCCGTAGAATTGGTTCCAGTCCTTCGTGCACGGGTGACGGGTGTAGCGGGAAAACAAGTTAATTTGGAAGGGCTTGAGGATGTTAGAGGGATGGGTTCGTTGGCACGAGAGTATGTCGTAACCTACCGTGCCATTTTTGAGAAGAATGAAGCACTCGTCGCTGGACGAGTCTGGAGTGACGCTGTAATTCCTGAGGTCTCCATCGAAGAAAGCATTCGCGATCGTTTTCAGATCGATGTTGGGGACCTGATGGAATTTGCTGTTCTTGGACGAACGGTGCGTGCAACTGTCGCTAGTGTCCGAAGTGTCGAATGGTCCGATACACGGCGCGGTGGGTTTATGTTCGTTTTTCGTCCTGACACCTTTAACGCAGCGCCACATTCTTACATAGCAACGATGCGAGGCCCGGTGAGCACCGAACAGCGGGCTAGGATGCAGCGGAATCTTGTTGAGAT
>DODG01000302.1:901-3609 GCA_003509065.1 Acidobacteriota bacterium | reverse complement strand
AGTGACAATATCAGCTGCAATCGGGCTTGGAATGAACCGAGCTGCTGCTGCGAGATTTTCCATGATGCTCGCAACTCCAGCTATAGCTGGGGCTGGCTTGCTACTCGCTGTCAGTGCAGTAGATGCCGAAACAACTGTGAACTTGTCTGCTGTCTTTTTGGGTGTGTGCGCATCGGCTTTAACTGGATATCTAGTGATAGCTGGACTTATAAGGTTTCTCAAGACCCGATCGTTCAGGCCGTTTATTGTTTATTGTGCGGTTGTCGGTATTCTTGTTCTAGCCGCGACATCCCTTGGCGTTTAGTCGAAAATTCAACGTTACCCCGAAGTGCTTAGGCTGGCTTTTCAGGTGGCCACGTTACGTCGCAATTTTCGCACTCGTCCTGCCAGACGTGAACAGCTGGCGGCATAGCGACAGCGAATCTAAGGCTCATTTCATCACCTTCAGTTACGATGTGGTGTACCGTACCGCGTGGAATCCAAACGATATCGCCCTTAACTGCATGGATAATCTCCCCCCCGGTCAGTTCCCAACGTAACTTCCCGCCCATCACGACCCACCATTCATCGAAATTGCTGTGCCAGTGGGCGTGGTTACCTTGACCTGGTGCAGACGCGATAAGTGTTCCCAGGTTGCGTTCATCTTCGATACAGAGTTCGATCCAAGGAGCAGGGCCTTTACGAGCGACTATTTCATCTACTTTGATGTGCATTCTTCCGGGTCCGATGGGTTCATTGACTCGAGGTGAGATTGGGCCCTCAACTATGTCTGTGATTGCATCATTTACTCCCTGCCAGGTCGTTGCCATTTGCTTTCCTCATTATTCAGGAGTTTTAACTCTCTGGTTTGTTGCTGGATTTTAATGTGAAGGCTAACGTAGCACGATCACTCCCGATAAGTAACATCAAGGACACGAAATGCTATGGCCAAGATCACAGGTGAGATAAGAGATGCTATTACGGGAGATATTGTGCAGGCGAGAGTCCAGGTGCTCAATCCTGCTGGTGAAAATATCGCCCCTACCGACGCTATGTGGAAGGTTGGCCCAGGTGAACCGTTTTTTTATAGCGACGGTCAGTTTTCCCTAGATGCAACACGCGGGTACCACCGTGTATTGGTTGAGCGTGGGACAGAATTTACACCGTGGCAGGAGACAGTCGAAGTCGGTAGTTCGTCGGATCTTTCTTTAGATATTCAATTAGAACGTTGGTCCGATCTTCCGGATAGGGGCTGGCATCCTGGCAATACTCATATTCACTACGATGAGAAAGAAAGTGATCCAGATCGGAGATTAGCATACGACTCTAGGGTTGAAGACCTGCGTATGACTGCTGTGTCGATCCTCAAGCGGTGGGATCTTAATTACGCGACGAATAAATACCCGCCCGGAATGCTCACCGAGTACACCGACACACATCACTATGTACAAAGTGGCGAGGAGACCCGCCACAATCATGATCCATCTGACCCATTCAAGATTGGTTACGGACATGTCATGTTGCTGAATATTCACAATCAGGTTGAACCGATCAGTCGCGGTCTGATTGTCGACCAATTCGATCCTGACTACCCACCTCTCAGTTATGCATGTGACCAGGCGAATGATCAGGGCGGTCTTGTAATCTGGTGTCATAACGGTCAAGGAATGGAGGCTCCCGTTGCAGCTGCCCTTGGCAAAGTTCACGCTATGAATCTTTTCGATCCATTTTGGAACGATGTCGAATATCTTTACTGGTACCACATCTTGAATACTGGAATTAAGATGCCGGTTTCAACGGGCTCTGACTGGTTTGTTAGTTCAGCAAACAGGGTCTATTCACAGACTGATGGGCGCTTTGCCTATGAGACATGGCTTGATGGATTGCGTAATGGCCGAACGTTCATTACTAATGGTCCGGCGTTATTTCTGATGGTTGCAGGAAAGGAACCCGGAGAGACTATAGAGGTTGAAAAGGGCACTCGATTACCGGTTCACGTGAACTGGTATTCACATCATCCTGTCCAGCGCGTAGAAATTGTGTTGAATGGTAAAGCCGTAGAGCGACGTGACTTTCCTGAAGGCAGGAATAACGGGCATATTGAAACCGATCTTGTAGCTGAATCTGATGGGTGGCTTGGAGCTCGGCTTGGGTCGGCATCACGTGATTCTTTTAACCAACCAATCTGGGCGCACACGAGTCCGGTTTACCTTAAAGGAACCGATATTCGCTCTGAGGCAAGTTTTGAATCAGCAACGTATTTCACCGAACGTATCGGAGAGGGTATTGACTGGGTCAAAACTAAAGGACGTTTTTACTCGGATATTCAGCGGAAAGAAATCGTAGACCTGTTTAGACAAGGGCAGGATTGGTATAGCGATCTGGCCTGATTACTCTTGACGTTTAGATCCAGTATTCAAACAGGTACAATCGTGCGTTCACATCCCACTAAAACAAGCTTGAGTGCTTCCTTACACAATTATGTCAGTTGAATCTCTTTTTGATCATTACTACCAACGAGCAACGACTCCGATTCGTAACACAAAATTCGGACGAGAACAGCGCGGGTCACTGGATATACGACATGTAGTTGAAGACGATGAATTCCGTCATATGACTCATAAGATAATTTTGAGGGATGGAGTTGCATTCTGTGTCTGGCGTGAACAGGAATGGGGATTAGCTGAAAATTCCTTGGATGTGACACATTTCGCCGATGGAATAGTGAG
>DODG01000302.1:0-492 GCA_003509065.1 Acidobacteriota bacterium | reverse complement strand
CGGACCCGGATTTTCGCCTTCCTTTCATATTTGGACGATCCGACATGGAAACTTGGTATCGAGCAAAAGATTTCAAAATGCGGTTGGATAGAGTTAGATTGGCGTGGGACTACGTTACTAAGCACACATTTCCTGTTCGAGATTATGGGATTGATAAGGCCAAGGCCGAACACGCCTATAAAGGAGTTAAGTATCGAATTGAACTGGATGAGGCGATTCGACTCAAAATTGATGGGGACTTAACTCGGAACGTTGAGTGGCGTACTGAATTGATCGGTGATGAAGTCAGAGATCTGTTTGCATACGCTAGTGACGAATCGTGGATCGGTGGCTGGGATCCAGTGGCTGATGTAATCAACAAGCGATAGTGGGGTGAGGTGTTTTTTGTTAATCGCTGACGTACTGTGCTTTGAGGTCCAGTGGGTATAAAGATTTCCGTACCTTCTCGTATTGGAATGTAGACATGTCCCCTGACGTTGCACCAGGTGTATT
>DODG01000021.1 GCA_003509065.1 Acidobacteriota bacterium | reverse complement strand
GCTTAGTCCCTCTAACTGTGGTGAGAGTGATGGAGCAGTGCCGTCTAAATTAACGTAGATAAAACCGCCCCACACCTCGCTGGAAAATGTTGGCAACCGGCAATTCTTCTGATCAAAATCAGTTCGATCCTCAATCAGGGGCGCACGGCGTAATTCACCATCAAGGTTGTAGCTCCAGGCATGGTAGGGGCAGATAAAGTTTTTAGTGTTTCCGATGCCTTCAACCAGCACAGTGCCTCTATGTCGACAGACATTGGAGAGCACTCTGATCTCGTTTGACTTTGTTCGAACCACGATTAGTGGTTCATTCATCAGCGCGGTTGCGAAGTAGTCGCCAGTTTTGGGAATTTGCTGGACTCGACCCAAACAGATCCATTCGCTATGGAAGAGTCGTTCTTTTTCTAGTTCAAACTGTTCTTCTGACGTATAAAATTCTGGTGGCATGCTTCGAGCTTGTGAATAACTTTTGTGCTTGTAGGCACTGAGCGTCTTTAATATTTGAGGGAAGCTCATAGAAGTTCATTTAACAATTTATTTATTGTTGAAGTGGCCATGTCTGCTTGCTTTTCGCCAGTTTGGTAATTTCAGTCAGTCGATTGCCTGCGAGAGACACAGGCCGTTGATTCGACGTTAGTAATGATACATGCGTATCTAGCTGCGGTTTGATCGATAGAATTGACAACTTTTCTTTGAATGCTATCGCGGGGAATGGAGTTTCTAAAATGCTTATTCCAGCACCTTGTGATACGAGATGGCATATCGCTTCTGAGGTCCTGATTTCTGTCAGCATTCTGCGTTTTATTCTCAATTTTGAGAATTCGCGATCAAGGAGATTTCTAAAGCTAGAGTCTGATTTGAAAGAGATGAAGTTTGTCTCAGCAAAATCCTTTAGAGAGACGCTTTTTCTTTTGGCTAGTTTATGATATTTCGGAGTTATACAAACAGCATTTGTCTGTATCCATGGAGTAGATTTAATATTCGAATCAGTAACGGTATCTACCGAAATTCCAAAATCACATTGTTGAGAAACAATCCACTCCAAAATTGTAGGTTTTGTTTGGACCTCTAGAGATATAGGTGTGTCAGGCCATTTATTCTGAAAGGGAAGTATCAAAGACTCGGTAACCAAAGCAATAAGCCCAGGATAAGTAACCAGACGGAGTTGCCCAATCCCGTGCTTGCGGATCATTTGCGCAGTCTCTTTTATTCTTCCTAATCCGGTAAGTGTTCCACTGACATCAACAAATAACTCCTGAGCCTCGTCCGTCGGAATTAGTTGGCGTCCTGACCTGCTGAACAGCTGAAATCCGATCGATTTCTCCAGATCTGCAATCATCCGGCTTACAGAAGGCTGTGAAATTCCAAGCATTGCTGCCGAATCAGTCACACTCCCAGTGATCATTACCGCGTTAAACGCTTCTAACTGCCTATATGTCGGCATTGGTGATTTTGCGAGTGGTTGTCATGGTGCATGATGATCTCACAAACGTTGTAACGACTACAATCAATACATAGTAACAAAGGATGATAAAAGACAATAACAACGTATTATGTTATATATTGTTCGGCCCACGTTATACAGCTATCTAAAGCTTGGTAAGCTTTAATCGACAATCGGGAGTAATTTAAATGGCACTATATGAAGTGTTGCTAAATAGGTTAGCGAATAACGAAGTTGTCATACTTGATGGGGCGGTCGGTACTGAGTTGCAGTCGCTGGGATTTCCGATTGGAGTTACAGCGTGGGCAGGTGTTGCCCAACATACTCACCCAGACACTGTTCAATTTATGCATGAGCAATATATACATGCCGGTGCGGACATAATCACAACGAATACCTATTCTTCCGCAAGGCATTGCCTAGAACCCCTCGGGTTAGGAGAACTGACTCGCGAGTTGAACTTGAGAGCAGTAGTATTGGCACAGAATGCACGTAGTCGGGTGTCAAGTGAGCGTTCAATTCTGATCGCTGGTTCGGTGTCGAATTTTGGGATTCTCGCGGGAACGGAAGAAGAAACGTTGCCGCCGAAACTGCAAAATGGTTGGAGTCACTACACCGAAGCACAATGTCGGGCAAACCTCCACGAGCAAGCTCAAATTCTTGCTGACTCAGGTGTGGACTTTCTGTTGGCTGAAGCAACCGGTTCTACTTTGAATAGGCAGTGGGTGGTAGAAGCCTGTAAGGCAACCGGATTGCCTACATGGCTGGGTTTCAAAGGACACATCGACTCACGCAACGGTGCATTGATGACTGGCCATAACTCTAACGAATCATTTGAAATGGGGAGAGATGCGCTTCTACCGCTTGCCGATGACGTTGTGGCGGTTTTCCATACGACAATTGAAGCCACAGACATTGCAATACCGATTATCAAAGAAAAGTGGGATGGACCGATAGCTGTATACCCTGATGCTGATCGTCATGATTATGTTGATCATCACGCAGACGACACTCAAAAAAATAGCCATAGTCCGGAAGAGTTTCTCATTTGTGCGCGTAGGTGGGTAGAAATGGGTGTGCAGATTATCGGTGGCTGTTGTGGATTCGGGGTGGACTACATTCGGTTAATGCGAGAGGGATTGCCGAGTCATACGGAATAGCGTCGACACTTCCGTCATGACATCGGCTCGCCATAAGGCGAGACACAAGCTTTAATATAGTAAAAATAGAGCTATTGATAGGAGTGTAGCAATAGCGATACGTGGAGACATTGTTCCGATGACAAATTCAAAGATGTCTATGCCAACGCCTTACGGCGGGTATTACCAGACTGCTACACCACTTGATGATCAGGAGTTAACTCGCACTGGGCCAGGTACGCCATGCGGGGAGTACATGCGACGATTCTGGTGGCCGGTTGCGATGGTTGAGCAGGTTACGGATTTGCCCCTATTAATCATGGTGCTTGGTGAAGAGTTGGTTTT
>DODG01000385.1 GCA_003509065.1 Acidobacteriota bacterium | reverse complement strand
TATGCAGTTGAGGAAATGACTGAGCTCAAGATGGTGATTGTGCACAGGTCATAGGGTTCAGAGTGACAGGGTTAGATTCGATATACCACAGCTATCAATGTCGTTGATAATTTAAAAGTTCTTAACTTAATCATTTAACGAGCGAATGACTTTGCCCGGCAAACCTCCATTTGGCTTGCCATTTTCAAGGGCTGGTTTTCCATTCACGAAAACGTAATCCATCCCAGATGAATAAACGTGTGGATTGACAAAATTGTTATTTTGCTTGACCTTTTTTGGATCAAAAATGAGAAGGTCTGCGATTTGACCCGGAGCTAACCGACCACGGCGATTCATGTTAAGCCTTGATGCGGGCAGTCCAGTCATTTTGTAAATGGATTCCTCTAACGATAATAGTTGACGTTTTATAACAAAATCTTCGATGACGACTGAGTTAGTAGCATAGCTACGAGGGTGCGGTTTGCCCGAAGATAAAGGTCCCTGATCACGTAATGATGAACCGTCAGAAGCCACCGCCATTAGAGGCCAAGTGATAATGGAATCGACATCTTTGGCTTCCATTGAGTGTAGTACATAGTTGCCCTCTGACTCTTCAAAAAGGCGAAGTGCTGCTTCTTCAGGCTCACAGTCCATATCATTGGCGATATCCTGCAAGGTACGACCTTCTAGGGCCTGGTTAGGTGGAAAACTGGCAACCACGCAGCCTTCGGCCGAGTGATTTCGATTGATGTAGTAGGTTACATCTGATCGGATTCGGGCGCGTATGTCATCATCGGCGAGTCTTTCTAGAGTTGCTTTCCTTCCTCCTACCAACGCCCATCGAGCGAACATTGCTCCGGAAAATCCTGTTGAAGACCATTCATATGGGTACTGATCGCCCGCTACGTCGATACCTTCGCTACGTGCTCGCTCCATTCCTTCGATTAGCTCGTGTCCTCGTCCCCAAAATTGTGGGCCTACTGCTTTTACGTGTGAAATTTGAATACGAGCCCCGGTTCGGCGACCCACCTCAATCGCCTCTGCATGAGCCGGAAACAGCCCACTGAGGTCGTCAGCTTCTGAGCGAATGTGCGAGGAGTAGAGTTTTCCTCGGTCAGCTGCGGGTTGTGTCACTGCGATTACTTCATCCGTGAGCGAATATGAACCTGGTGGGTACCAGAGACCAGTGGACATCCCAAGTGCGCCGGCATCTAAAGACTCTGCTATGAGGCCTTTCATACGATCGAGCTGTTCTGGAGTAGGCATACACGAGTCCATGCCCATTACACTTCGACGCACTGTTCCATGACCGACTTGTGCTGCTATGTTGATGGTTGAACCTGCGTTTTCTAGCGCAGAGAGATACCCGTCCATTGTGGACCAGCCAGGTTTGTAGTCAGGGTCAAATTTATTGGTTCTAGTGTTAAAGTCATCTATTGTTTGGCTGTTCAGCGGTGCACAAAAACTCATCCCGCAATTGCCCATCAATTCAAAAGTCACACCCTGTGTTAATTTCGAATCAGCCAATGGATCTACTAAAAATGAGTTGTCGGAATGGGTGTGCAGATCAATGAAACCTGGGGTTACGACCGCCCCACTCGCATCGATTTCGCGGATGGCAGTACCGCTGACTTCACCGATCGCTATAACCGAATCGCCTTTCACACCGATGTCTGCTTTGAATTTAGGCGAGCCTGTGCCATCGATGACCATACCGTTTCTGATTATGAGATCAAGCAATATCATTCCTCCCCGTAGGCATAAGTGCTCAAATTTTGCTGAACTTGGTGAGCATACCTCGGTTACAGGAGTACCATAATCCAGCTTGAGATCGTGCCTTACTGACTTTCCTCTATTTCTGGAAGTGAGTTTGACGTGAATATGCGATAGACACTTACGAAAGAGCGGGCTAAAAATGAAGTTTGTGAGATTCGAAAGCGGTGACGGTGTCGCCGCGTATGGTGTGGTCAATGGCGATAAGGTAAATGAGATTTCCAATTCGCCGATAGGCCAGGATTATTCTGAGACTGGTTCAACATACGATTTGCAAGATATCAAAATCCTTGCTCCTAATCCCCACCCCAGTAAGATGTTGTGTCTAGCGCTTAATTACGGATCCCATCTTTTAGGTGCTGATAAACCGACACGTCCCGAGCCGTTTTACAAAAATACCAACGCGATTATCGGTCCTGGTGATGCGATCAGATTACCTGCTGAAGCAGGTTTAGTTGTTTGTGAGTCTGAACTAGTGGCGATCATTGGTCGAGAGGCTAGTAAGGTGTCCGAACAAGATGCTCTTGACTATGTTTTTGGGTACACCGCTGGCAATGACGTTAGTGCACGCGAATGGCAGTCGGGTGCCAAAGCAGATAAACAATGGTGGCGTGCTAAATCGTCAGATACTTTTGGACCAACGGGTCCTTTCATTGTCACAGATATTGACCCGCAGGACGTAGCGATACGAGGCCTAGTCAACGGTGTTGAAGGCCAGAAATGTCACTCTTCCGAGATGATTTTTACGACTGCTCAGGCGATTTCATTTATCAGTCATTACGTGACTCTATATCGGGGTGACATGATTTGGACTGGTACGTCCGGTACTACCCCTCCGATTAATCCCGGCGGTGATGTGACTGTCGAAATCGAGCATATCGGTGTGTTGCACAACCCAGTGGTATCAGCGTAGACACT
>DODG01000241.1:1582-3933 GCA_003509065.1 Acidobacteriota bacterium | reverse complement strand
CCAAAGGTTGGACGCAATGATCCTTGCCCTTGCGGGAGTGGTAAGAAGTATAAAAAATGTCATGGAAGGTGACCGCGTGCCAAAACAAACAAACGTAAAGTCCTCTAATAAGTCTATCTCGGATGCTCCTATCGCTCTCACATTCGATGACGTGTTGCTGGTGCCACGATATTCGTCAATCTTGCCAAGTCAAGTCAATGTAGGCTCTCGTCTCACTCAGAAACTCCGACTGAATATCCCACTTGTCAGTGCCGCTATGGACACTGTAACTGAGTCACGACTTGCCATTGCGATGGCCCAACATGGTGGGATAGGTATTATTCACAAGAATCTATCAATTGAAGAACAAGCATCAGAAATAGATCGAGTTAAGCGATCAGAAAGCGGCATGATCGTTAACCCAATTACCTTGTCACCTAAGCATCGAATTCATGAAGCCCTGGCATTGATGAAGGAATATCACATTTCAGGCGTACCAATAACCGATGACGGGAAGAAAGAAGGTCTCCTGGTAGGAATCCTTACTAATCGCGATCTTCGCTTTGAGGTTAATGTCGATCAAGAAATCTCAGAGATTATGACCCATGAAAATCTTATTACTGTTCCCGTTGGCACCACGTTGGACGAGGCAAAGGAAATTCTTCATCTCCATAAAGTCGAGAAACTGCTGGTCGTTGATAAGAACCACATGTTGAAGGGATTAATAACGGTCAAGGATATTCAGAAAGTAATTAAATACCCAAATGCGTGCAAAGATGACATTGGGCGTCTGTGCGTTGGTGCAGCAGTGGGTATCGCTAAAGATACGGAAAAGCGTGCCGAAGCTTTAATGGAGGCTAATACCGATGTGCTCGTCGTGGATACCGCTCATGGGCACTCGAGCGGTGTCATGCAAATAATCGGAAAACTCAGAGCCGCATATCCTTCAGTAAACTTAATCGCTGGAAACGTAGCTACGGGTGACGCTACCCAAGCGCTAATTGATCTCGGAGTCGATGCTGTGAAAATCGGAATCGGCTCAGGTTCAATTTGCACTACACGTGTGGTTGCAGGTATTGGCATGCCGATGATCTCGTCAATACAAGAATGCTCTGATGTCGCTAACCGTTGCGATATACCGATCATCTCGGACGGCGGGATCCGGTACTCCGGCGATGTAACCAAGGCGATCGCAGTTGGAGCTAGCTCTGTAATGATTGGTAGCCTTTTCGCAGGCACAAATGAAAGTCCTGGGGAGCTAATTCTCTACCAAGGTAGAAGTTTTAAAGAATACAGAGGGATGGGTTCGATCGGTGCGATGCGTATGGGTAGTCGCGATCGATATTTCCAGGATGAATTTGAGTTGCAAGACAACGCTGACGCTAACGAGAAACTCGTACCCGAAGGGATTGAAGGTCGCGTTCCGCACAAAGGGGCACTCGCTGCCTTACTCCATCAGCTAGTCGGAGGATTGCGTGCAGGCATGGGATATTGTGGGTCCGAAAACATTAAAGACTTACAAAAGAATGCCAACCTAATCCGTGTCACACCAGCAGGCATGCGTGAAAGTCACGTGCATGACGTAGTAATTACTAAAGAAGCCCCCAACTACCGCGCTGAATGAGTTGGCACCGTCACAGGTTGTCGGCGTCAATTCTTGATCTTAATCTCTCGTCGATCCCCACCGACATCCCTAAACTCTATCTGGATAGCGCCCATCCAGGGCCGTGGCAAGTGGTCAGCCCACTCAATCGCAATTATTCCTTGACTGTCACCTAAATCGATCAACCCAAGGTCATCCACCTCATTAGGATCTACCCGATACAGGTCTACATGATAAAAAGTCGGCCGACCTTTGTATTCATTAATTAAAGTGAAAGTTGGACTACTCACAGAATCACTGTCCAACTTGAGGCCTTTCGCTAATCCACGCACGAAAGCGGTTTTACCAACACCAAGCTCCCCAAACAAAAGTAACACAGCACCCGGAGCGAGAGTCTTCGCGAATTGCTCACCTAAGGCGATCGTCTGAGGCTCTGACTCAGTGATGGAAGTAACCAACTGAGTTTTCAATTTTGATTGCCTTGCGATTCATCTTGTATTTGATTACTTGAGGAGAGGTCAAGTAAGGCAGTACCTAAGTGATCAGTTAAATCAGACGCGGACATTGAAATTTCACCTTTGTCGACCTCAGCAATATCCCCAGCCATTCCGTGCACATAAACTGCCACCTTGCAGGCAGCTTCTGCATCTAGGAGTTGCGCTAACCATGCTGCAAGTACGCCAGTCAAAACATCGCCCGTTCCACCAACCGCCATACCAGGATTACCTGTCAAATTGATGAACACGGCTCCGTTAGGGGTAGCAATTAC
>DODG01000241.1:0-1223 GCA_003509065.1 Acidobacteriota bacterium | reverse complement strand
GTGCGGTAACCCTTTAGTACAACATGTAAATGGTGTGTCATCGCGAACTGTCTAGCTATCTCAACTCGATTAGCTTGAACATCATCCACCGTCGTACCAAGTAAACGAGCCATTTCACCGGGATGAGGCGTGATAACCACATCGAGACCATCCCTTCCGTGTAGTCTATCCACATCCCCAACAAACGCATTGAGAGCATCGGCATCCAGAATAATGGGCGTGCCAACACGTTCAAGAAGTCCGTGAATAAACGCTGACACCGAGGGACCGATGCCCAGTCCAGGCCCCACCGCAATCACATCGTTTTCCATTCTTAATACTGCTTCCAGTGCAGCAAAATCGACAAGACCCTCTGGAGTTTCATCAAGACTTTCGGTCATATAATCAGGTGCCGCTGCAGCGATTATTCCCTGACAAGACTTTGGTGAAGCAACTGTCACCAAGCCCGCACCACTCCGAATCGAACCAATCCCTGCCAAACTAGCTGCGCCACTTTTCCCGCTCGAGCCCGCGACAATCAGTACATGACCAAAATCACCCTTATGTGCATCGTCATGTCGAGGGTTAATAAGTTCTAATATATTGTCCCGTGTCAGCAAATCGATTTTCGGAGGTTCAATGTTATCGATAACCTCTTGAGGTATCCCTATATCGGCGACCACGAGGTCTCCAGCTTGACTCTCCGCTGGGGGCAAGATTAGTGGAATCTTCGGTGCTGCCATTGTCACGGTTAAACTAGCTTTCATTACCTCACCAACAATATCGTGGGAATCGGCGGAGACCCCTGTCGGGAGATCAACCGAAACAACAGGAATATTGGAGACATTGATGTCTGCTACTAAGGTTTGCAGTAACCCTACTAATGGAACTCGAACTCCAGTCCCGAGCAACGCATCGACAATAATGTCGTAGTCTGAAATTTCTGAGTAGTGCAACTCCCATGCTTGCTCATCTCGAATTTCAACGACAGTCATCCCAAGTTGACCTAACACCTCAAGATTACGACGCGCCTCATCTTTCACATTTACCACTTCACCCACAAGAAATACTGATGCCAAAATATCTCGCTGCTGTAGGGTTCGTGCCACCACAAAACCGTCACCACCGTTGTTCCCGCAACCACACAGCACGGCTACCCTGCGTTGTGCAAGATCATCGTATCTGGCCTCAAGAGCTGCGACCACCTGTCGGCCAGCATTCTCCATAAGGACAATCGCAGGTAT
>DODG01000361.1:761-8519 GCA_003509065.1 Acidobacteriota bacterium | reverse complement strand
TTTATACTTCATTGATGTTTAGCGTGCTTATCAAATATCCTAGGGGATTATGACAGATAAGAATCGATGGCTACTTCTCGTTTGCACGCTTGCTGGACTCACTGCATCGACAGTGTCGGCATATGTCGGGCTGCAGTCTCGTCTCGACTCAAGTTATGCCAGCTTCTGTGACATCAATGCGACGATGAGTTGTACCGATGTATATCTCAGCCAATTTGGGAGCCTCTGGGGCGTACCAGTAGCCTTCTTTGGCATAGTCTGGTTTGTGTTGAATGCTTTGCTGATACTGGCAGCACCGCTCGGAACAAAACATTTTCAGGAAAGCGTACCAGGGTATCTGTTCGCTTGTTCGACGATTGGTCTCGCAGTCGTATTTTACTTAGGCTATGCATCATTGTTTCTGCTTGGCACAGTTTGTGTAATGTGTGTGATTGTTTATTTAGCTGTCATAGGGATCTTCTTGATTTCTGGTGCCACAACGCAGTTTAAATTGATGGCGTTACCATTACGCATAGGTCGTGATCTACGACAAGGGATGACCTCCCCGATTGCTTTGAGTATCGCTGGAGGATTTGTAGTGGCGACCGTAGTTGGTGCGGCTTGGCTGGGCGAGCATCAGGTTGCTGAAGGCACGTCTTCCGTTCGCGGTGCCGAATTATTATCGGAATCGGAGAGGGATGAATTTATTCGATGGTGGGAAGCTCAACCGCGTGTGGATTTGCCAATTTCGGCAGACGATTCCAGTGTATTGATCGTGAAGTTCAATGACTATATGTGTCCTCCATGTCGGCAGACGTACCTAAGTTATCATGGCCTCCTACAGGCGTACGAAGTAAGAAGACCTGGCGCTGTGAGGCTCGTTACTAAACATTTTCCATTGGATCCAGAGTGCAATGTGAGTACGCCCAATGGTATGCATCTTGCTTCCTGTGATGCCGCTGTCGCTGTGACGTTGGCCAAGCGAAATGGTCAGGATGCACGCCTCGAAGCTTGGTTATTTGATAATCAGGCAACCTTGTCTCCGGCTAGTGTGAGAGCGGCCGCACGGGATGTAGCGGATATTCAGGATTATGATAGTGAATATGCTCGTACACTGGAGGTCATTAAGTCGGACATCGCGTTGGCGAATAGTCTCGCCGTTGATGTTACCCCGACATTCGTTATCAATGGTGTGCGAGTGGCTGGTGGATTAACCGTACCGTATCTTGATGCTGCGATAGCGTATGAACTTGCTCGTAAAGAAAAGAACGAATCTTGATGTAAGACTGTATGAAGTTGCTTAAATTATTTATGTGCGAGTGTCTTGTAAATATTTCTGGTCTATTCTCACGCATCGTGACCTAGTTACGCATTCCTAGTTGTTTTAGCGCGCGTTCGATTTGTTTGCTGGTTACGTCCTCAACAATCGTTGTCAGGCCGATGCCCGTTGGCAACACGAAATGTAATTTTCCTTGGATGATTTTCTTATCTTGTTTAATCGTATTGATAATTTGTTTGATTGATAAATCATTACTTGATGGCAGCGGCCCCATACGCCGAATCAGTGCACTTAGTTCATCGCAGTCTGTTGTGCTGAACTCGCCACGTGTTTCTGCAATGCTCGCTGCAGCGAGCATCCCGAAAGCGACTGCTTCGCCATGACGAAAACGCCGGTATTTTGTTGCAGATTCAATGGCATGCCCGACTGTGTGACCAAAATTCAGAACGCGACGTAACCCTGTCTCGCGTTCATCTGACTGGACGATTGATGCTTTAATCCGACAACATTTAGTGATGATTGACATGAGTGTTCGTGGTTCGTGATTAAAAACCGCCGTGAGTTCCCGGCCTAGTTTTTTAAACAGCGGAGGACTTGCGATCATGCCGTATTTGATTACTTCGTAGAGACCTGCACGAAATTCACGACGTGGCAGTGTGTCTAATAATTGTGGGTCGATAGCTACTAGTCTTGGTGGATGAAAGGCCCCAATGAGGTTCTTGCCGAGTTTGTGGTTAATGCCGACTTTACCGCCGATAGAGCTATCGACTTGAGCCAAGAGCGTTGTTGGTACGTGAACGAGTGAAAGACCCCGCAAGAATGTAGCTGCAGCATATCCAGCGACATCACCAACGACTCCGCCTCCTACAGCAATGAGCACGCTATGACGATCAGCTCCAGCTCGGATAAGTGCATCATAAATGTAATCAACCGTCTGCTGGCGCTTGTAGCGCTCGCCATCAGGAATCAAGATGGTTTCTGCGCCAGGGATTGCTCGGCCGATTGTTTGGCCATGGAGTTTCCAGACAAGTTGATTGGAGATAATGAAGGGTCTATGTGACAAGATAGTTTCATGCAGTAGTGTCTCGAGATTGGCAATAAGGCCAGAGCCAATATGGACCGGATAGGTGTGACTGCCTGATTTGATTTTGACTTGACTAGGTTTCATGGTGAATCCGAGTAAGAATAATTTAGGTGTTCGATGGTAGGATACAGTAATTTGCCCCCTTCGGAGCCCTCCTACGCTCGAATACACTGAAGGGTGCAGTAATTGTGAGCGGATCAACAAAAATTAAGGTGGCGTATCGATGGCGGAGAAAAATACTACATTTGTAAAGGAAATCACTCCTCAGTCAGAAGATTTTTCGAGGTGGTACCTGGATGTAGTAAGAAAAGCCGAACTCGCTGATTATTCACCGGTCAAGGGCTCTATGGTTATTCGGCCGTACGGCTATGCGATTTGGGAGTTGATGCAGAAAGCGTTGGATGATCGATTTAAAGCGACAGGACATGTTAATGCTTATTTCCCATTATTTATTCCGGAATCACTTCTAAAAAAAGAAGCTGCTCATGTTGAGGGCTTCGCACCTCAAGTTGCTTGGGTTACCCACGGCGGTGACGAAGAGTTGGATGAGCGGCTCGTTGTAAGACCAACGTCTGAAGCAATTGTAGGCACGATGTACTCAAAATGGATTCAATCGTGGCGTGACTTACCATTACTCATTAATCAATGGGGAAATGTTGTCCGATGGGAGAAGGTTACTAGACCATTTTTACGTACAACCGAATTTCTTTGGCAGGAAGGTCACACTGCCCATGAAACCGAGCAAGAGGCTGAGGAAGAGGCGTTGCGAATGCTGGGTGTTTATAAAGACTTCGCTGAACGTGAACTCGCGATGCCTGTTGTGGAGGGTAGAAAGAGCGAAAGCGAGAAATTTGCAGGTGCAGTGCATACGTATTCGATAGAGGCTTTGATGGGTGATGCTCGTGCACTCCAGGCTGGGACTTCCCATCACTTAGGGCAAAACTTTGCAAAGGTCTTCGACATCACGTTTCAGGCTCGTGACAAATCCGTACAGCACGTTTGGCAAACTTCCTGGGGTTTGTCCACTCGTTTGGTTGGTGGTGTTGTCATGATGCACGGCGATGACAGTGGTCTGGTCTTACCACCTCGGGTCGCCCCACACCAAGTCGTGATCGTTCCAATTCAGCGTGGAAACTGGAAAGAGACCGTTCTGCCACACGTCACAGCTGTTGAGCAGCAGTTACGAGATGCTGGTATTCGAGTCAAACTTGACGACCGGGAAGCCTATACTCCAGGATGGAAATTTTCTGAATGGGAAATGCGAGGTGTTCCCTTGCGTCTAGAGATCGGCCCCAAGGATGTCGAAAAATCTCAAGTCGTGTTGGCACGCCGTGATACGAGGGACAAAATTTCGACGTCGCGAGACAGCTTGGTGATTTCCGTCCAGACGCTTCTTAGAGAAATTCAAGATAATTTATATGAACGAGCCTGTCACTTTAAGGAGCAGCGGACGATTCGTACAGAATCGTATAAAGACTTTACGGAAATGATGCAAGGAAGGCCAGGGTTTGTAATTGCACCGTGGTGTGGTGATCGGTCTTGCGAAGAGCGAATTAAGGCTGCAACACAGGCAACGATTAGAAATCTACCGCTTGATAAATCTGAGGTGCATGGTACGTGTATAGCGTGTGATTTACCAGCGCACGAAGAGGCTTATTTTGCGAAAGCCTATTGAACCGCTCGGTAGTCTCACTTCGTTGATTCATCGTCGAGGGAACGTTTCCTAAATACGTGGGCAATCAGAATGCTTAACCCGTAAAGCATGATCATTGGCACTGCCATGGCCGTTTGTGTTACTGGATCAGCAGACGGTGTGAGTATTGCAGCGATGATGAAAATAATTAGAATTGCGTACTTCGTGTTTTTGATAAGGAATTTTGGCGTCACTAGCCCGAGGCGTGCCAAGAAGAATATAAGGGTTGGCAGTTGGAAGACAATTCCCATGGCAAGGAGCATCTTGACGTAGAGTGAAAAGACCGGACCAATTTTTGGCAAGAACTCCATGTAATCCGTTGAGAAACCCGCAAAAAACTTCCAAGCTAGCGGAAAGACGGCATAGTGTGAAAATAGAGCTCCCACGATAAAAAACATTGTGGAAAAAACAACAAAAGGGATCGCGAATCGCTTTTCGTTCTGAAACAAGCCAGGGGAAATGAAGAGCCAGACTTGGGTCAAGGTGTATGGTGTCGCCAGCACGAGACCTGCTAGTGCAGCAATCTTCATGTAGAGGAAGAAAGCTTCACCCGGTTCAGTGTAGATGAGTTTTCCACCCTCTGGGAGCACCTGCTGCAACGGCACCATGATAAATTCGAAGATATATTTAATAAATCCAAATGCTATCAGGAACCCGGCGAGAATTCCCAGCACCGTGCGGACCAAACGTTTTCTGAGTTCATCTAGGTGATCCAGAAATGACATCCGACCAGCTGACGAATCATCGTCAGGATCGGTATCTCCTGGTGGTAACGGAGCGAGTTCGCCAGAGGGTGTTTCGGATTTTGATTCCAACGCCATCGAGAATTAATCAACCACCTTTACGACTGACTCTTACTTGGCGTAGTAGGCGTTGATGCCGGAGGTGTCTGACTTTCGTCGTTTGTATTATCTTTTTCAGCTATTGGATCGTTTTTTGGAGTGTTGGGCGGTGGTGGTTTGTGCTCTTCGACGCGGATCTCTTCCTCCAAGGTATTCCTTAAATCGTTTGAAGCCCGCTTGAATTCACCGATACTCTTGCCAAGAGATTTACCAAGTTCAGGCAGCTTACGTGGTCCGAAAATAATTAAAGCAATTACAAATATGATGATAAGTTCGGGCATTCCGATTGAACCAAACATCGCCTACCACTCCTTCGTTAGCACGTTTGACTGTTGTCGGCTTCAAGATCACAAATGATTACACCGACATCTATGGTAATCAGCAACTCGACAGCAGAACCCTCGGCATGAGGGTTTCCAGCACGTGCAAGTAACTGATTGCATTATAGAAACGTCCGCTTCTCTGGTCAAGCAGTCTGGTATCTGTCACCGCTTGGAACTAATTGTTGGATAGGGGGTTATCTGCTAGTATCAAGTTTATGAAAATGCTCGGATCTTCCTCCCTTGCGGTCTGGGCTGTGTTCCTTTCAGCGGTCACAGGCGGTTTGTTTGGTGGGCGAGTATTAGCAACTCAAGATAGTAGTTTCGAAAAATATAAAGTTTTTGCGACAGCTCTGTCAGTTATTGAGGAAACCTACGTTGGGGATGTAGACTCTGAGCGCCTCGTGTACGGTGCTATTAACGGAATGCTTCAAAAACTCGATCCGCATTCGAGTTTTATGGATCCTCGTTCGTACTCGCAAATGCGTGAACGACAGGAGGGACGTTATTATGGCCTCGGCATCACGATCCAGGTTCGTAATGGTGACATCTCTGTTATCTCACTATTCGAAGGGTCGCCCGCCTACCGACAGGGGATTCGACGTGGTGATGTCATCGCGAGGATTGAAGGAGAGGATGTCAAGGGTTGGACTAGTGACCAAGCAGTGCAACGGTTGCGAGGTCCTAAAGGATCGACGGTTAACATCTCCATTCGCCGCGAGGGCTACAACGAGCTAATTCCACTTACGGTCGAACGAGATGAAATCAACATCCCCACTATTCTCGGTGCTTTCATGGTTGATGGTTCGACGGGATACGTGCGTTTACGTGATTTTTCAGAGACGACTGATCGCGATTTAAGTAATGCATTGCACGACTTGTCCGGTCAGGGGATGAAGCAGTTACTGCTTGATCTAAGGAATAACCCCGGTGGACCACTTGACCAGGCCATTAAGGTGGCAAACCGATTCCTCACTCGTGGGGACATGATTGTTTATACACGTGGGCGAATTCAGAATTCCGACCAGGATTATCATGCCAGTGAAGACAGTGATTTTACTGAGTTGCCATTGGTAATACTGGTGAATAGAAACAGTGCTAGCGCTTCGGAAATTGTTGCCGGTGCGGTGCAAGACCATGATCGTGGCTTAATCGTTGGAGAAACAACGTTTGGAAAAGCTCTGGTGCAGTCAGTCTACCGTATAAGCCAAGGAGCTGGACTTGCTCTAACGACGGCACGCTATTACACGCCAAGCGGACGACTCATTCAACGTCCGTGGGACGGTGAGTTTTCTGAGTATTTGACTTACTCTCTTCGTGAGCAAGAAGTGGAGCGTGATCATGAGATCTCTGATTTAAAGTACACGTCTGGTGGTCGTCAGGTCTATGGCGGTGGCGGCATTGAACCGGATTTTTTTAAGCCTGGCCCTATAGAGGGTTTTGTTCCAACTGAATTCGGGAGATTACTTTACGCTCGGCAGACATTTCCTCGTTACGCGCAAAAGTACTCCGCATATGGCGACACGCGTATTACTGCGACGGCGACAGGCCGTGAGACGGTTTCGCGAGGTTTTGAGGTGTCTGATGCCATGATGCGTGACTTTAAATCGTTTTTGAGCGGTGAGCGGATCTCGATTAATGAAGAATTATTTATGAACGACAGATTGTTTATCCGCAGTTTGATTCGCTATGAAATTGACTTGGCTCTATTTGGGATCGTCGAAGCTCGTCAAAGGTTGTTGAACGACGACCCACAGGCTTGGTATGGCCTCAGCCGGTTCAAGGAAGCCCAGGAACTTTCGCTTTTATCGAAAAGCGAGACCTTAGTGAATCCCTGAGACGTTCTGTAAACCCACCCATTTCTCGTTTCACAAGCCTTGGCGACAGCTTTGGATCACAATATTTTGTGGGGTAAATTACTCTTGCCCCAAGGGGTAGCACCTTGGTACACTTAGCCCAATAAAAGCATGGAAACGGGACCTGCCTGTAGATTCTAGATTGAAGAGATGGAGTCACGGTATTTGTCGCTAACTGCTGTATTTAGTCGTTTTAGGCCGGTGGTGATGGATATGTGCCTACCTCGGTCGAGGGGGGCAGTTAGTGGTCATTTTACAATATGGCACCCCTCTAGGTTCCTATGAGGAATTCCCAGCCGTTCGTCGGCGTTCGATTGCGTCCAACCGTACGGCTAGTTTTACATGCGCGGATGTTCAACTGGCTTGGCATATTTATTTGGTGAGGAGTCAAGGGAATGCAGCAAGGTATTCAACTGCACAACCTGGAGATCTCGGGTTTCAAAAGTTTTCCAGACCGCTCTGAATTGGCATTCGATCAAGGTGTAACGGCTATCGTCGGCCCAAACGGATGCGGAAAGAGCAACTTGGTCGACGCTATTACCTGGGTGCTTGGTGAACAGAGTGCCAAAAGTTTACGGGGCTCCAGGATGGAGGATGTGATTTTCAGCGGTAGTGATGGCCGCAAGCCGACATCTGCAGCCGAGGTCAAACTGTTGTTGAAAGGCGTGGTTTCTGCCAGCAATGGTAACGGGAATGGCCACAATG
>DODG01000361.1:0-367 GCA_003509065.1 Acidobacteriota bacterium | reverse complement strand
GATCTCGTGATGTCGTTGTTTCAAGGCGCCTCTATCGTTCTGGTGAAAGTGAATACCTCATTGACGGTAAAGTGTGTCGCCTTCGTGACGTTCAGGATCTCCTGATGGATGCGGGTGTTGGCGTTAAGGGCTATGCGGTCATCGAACAGGGCAAGATTGGACAGATTTTAAGCGCACGCGCACATGATCGTCGGCTCTTGATAGAAGAAGCTGCGGGTGTAACGAAATATAAGAGTCGACGTCATGCTGCCGAGTTAAAACTAGACGCAGCACAGCAAAACTTGGTTCGTGTTGAGGATATTGTCTACGAGGTTCAGAAGCAGCGGAATGCTTTAAAGAGACAGGCTGCAAAGGCTCGTCGATATCG
>DODG01000373.1:219-3656 GCA_003509065.1 Acidobacteriota bacterium | reverse complement strand
AATCAAGCACCAGCCGAGGCAATTTGTGCGTTATCGCAAGTTCTTCTAGCACATCAACTGCAGTGGAGGGGGCTTTCGTCTTACCGGTTCGCTTCAGAGTGGGAAGTTTAAGTTTCTCGAACAAGATCTCCCCCAATTGTTTTGGGGAGTTAATGTTGAATGCTTCGCCAGCCAGTTCGTAGATACGATCACGCAACTTTGAGAGCTTACTTTCCAGGCGGTTTGATTGCTCCTTGAGTTGCTTGCTATCGATTCGGACACCGGCGAGTTCGATGTCCACTAACGTCTGGATAAGCGGGAGTTCGAGATCGCGATAAAGGTCCGACAAGGATTCGCGTTCCAGTGAGTTTTTGAAAGCATCCATGACCTGCAGTATCAGGTCAGCGCGTTCGGCAGCAAAAGACAGAACAACTTCCAGCGGTAACTCGGTGAAGGACTTGGCTTTGGCACCCTTACCCCGAATCGATTCGTCCGTGATTGCTTGGTAAGTAAGCGTGTCAAGCGCAGCATTTTCGATTCGGTGTGCTGACCTCGTCGAGTCGAGGACATAGCTCGCCAGCATGGTGTCATCAGCGGGCTTGGCCAACTGAATCCCATGCTGCCGAAGCACAATCGACGTCCACTTCAAGTCGTGTCCGACGATGCTGCTTGCTGGATTTTCTAGTGCGGGTTTTAGGATCTCGAGAGCTTCAGTTCGGCGGAATGCTACTGGTAACGCAAGGGATGTATGCATGCAGGGAACGTAGTAGCCAGACCGTGGAGTTGTTGAAAATGCAAGTCCAATAATTTCTGTACGCATCGCAATGGACGTGTCGGTCAGTACGTACACAGCGAATCGTTTAACCTGCAGGAGCTCATTACTTAATGAACGTAAATCGTCGATGGTTGTTATGGTGCGGTAGCTTGTTTTAATCGTATCGACGTTGGGTGCATATTCAACGATCAATTTTCGAAAACCCAGTTTAGAAAATAGGTCGAAGCATCGTGTCTGTGATGGACCGACAAACTGAAGGTGCTCCAAATCGAGATCAATAGGTGCTTCCGTGTTAATCGTGACGAGTTCTCTGCTTTGTCGAGCTAAATCGGCGTGCTCCGTGAGTGCGGTGCGGTGGCTTGGTTTCGCGATTTCTTCAGGATGTTCGAGCAAGTCGTCTAGGCTGCCATGCTTGCCAATCAATGTCCGAGCGCCTTTTTCACCGATTCCAGGGACGCCTTTGACATTATCGACCGCGTCACCCATGAGTGCTAAGACGTCGATGACTTGGTCTGGCCGCGCGCCAAATTTTTTTTCGACACCTGCTATGTCGTACCAAGTGCCATGGTCCCGCGGGTTGAAGACCGTGATGTTTTTATTAACAAGTTGGAAAAAATCTTTATCACTTGTCACGATGACCACATCAATTTTCTTACTCGATGCCTGCCGTGTCAGCGTTCCGATGACATCATCGGCTTCGTATCCGGAAAGCGTGAAAACAGGCACTCCTAATGCCTCACATGCTTCGTGTATCGATGGAATCTGTTCAACGAGGTCATCCGGCGTTGCCGCTCGGTTAGCCTTATAGTTCGGGTCTATTTCTTCTCGAAAGGTTGGTCCGGGAAGGTCAAATGCAGCAGCAACGTAATCAGGTTTTTGGTCGTCCAGGAGTTTACGCAGCATCGTGACGAATCCATAGACGGCATTAGTCGGTTGTCCATCAGGTCCGGTGAGGCCCGTAAGTGCGTGGTACGCGCGGTACATTTGTGCACTGCCGTCAATCAGCAGCAGTTGTGGGCGTAAGGCTTTCTTCATTTAACCGTTAAAAAAATGAATGTTGTCAAAACGCCTGCAGAGATCATAACGATCTGACGCAGGGCTCCAACATTAGCTTCACCGCGGTGTAGATCTGGAATGAGATCAGCCATAGCCACATAAAGGAAACTTCCCGCGGCTATTGGCAGGATATAGAGTAGCGCATCAGGCACGGTGCCCGCCAAGACATAGACGACGAGTGCACCCCCGACAGCCGATAAACTGGAGAGAGCATTTAGCAGGAAAGCACGAGAACGCGAGTATCCAGCGTTCAGCAGTATGGCGATGTCACCGATTTCTTGAGGGATTTGATGAGCTGCTACAGCGACTGCCGTGCTGATTCCCAAAGGCACCGAGACTAGCGTTGCGGCGCATATAATGGCACCGTCGGTAAACAGGTGGAGTCCGCCACCTATTAAAATTAGGGTGGCACTACTATCGTGAACATCACAGGCTTCAGTGTGGCAGTGACGCCACAGCACAAGCTTCTCTATTACAAAGAGTGTAAGAATGCCTGCCAAGAGTGCACCACCTGCGTGTACTGACGATAAGTTTTCGAGCGACTCTGGCACGAAAGCGAGTAACGCGACACCCAGCAACGTTCCCACCGCATAACTCAGGAGCCAGGGAATGAGTTTTGTGCGCGCACTGGTTGGGAGCAGGAATAATGCTGAGCCTACGAGCAGTCCACCGAGACTTCCCACTAAGCTCAATCCGATTACAATCGAGAGAATTTGCACGCGGGGATGATAAACCAAGCGTCAACAAGAGTCGACTATTGTAATTAGTGCCGCAATGTTTAAGTGGTGTCTCTGGCTTCTTTTCAGGCTTCTTTTCAGGTCTAACCATTAAGGAAAGACGAAAGGCTAATCAGGTGGACGGATTCCTTCAATAAAGGCAGTACCATCTCGTTCGGCCAGGCGTCGCACGGCTCGAAAGCCTTCTGCCTTAAGTCCTTGCTCCGCACCAGACGTAAGGTAAGTTGGGTCGATTGCCGATGGTCGAAACAAAGCACCGAGTCCACTTCGAAGAGCCGGTTCTATAATGAGGCAGCGACCCCCCGGTTTCAGCACACGATAGGTTTCCTGTAAACATGCTACCCGTTGTTCTGGTTCCATGTTCCCGATGATGTGATGTATGACCGTTAAGTCAAACAGCGCGTCGTTAGAATTGAGTGCCCCATAACTACCGTGCCCAACCTCGACAAAAACACCAGCTTTTTTAGCTGCGGCCTTCGCTCGTTCACAGGCAGCAAGTTTGTCGTCAATACCCAGTGCATGCCCTGTTAATCCGACTTTGGACGCCAGTACAGCGAACAATTTGCCGTTACCGCATCCCAGTTGAAGTAATTGGTCGCCCATTTTGACTCCAATCATTGCCATCGCGAGGTCGTCTGGGCCAATACTTGATCGAAAAATTTTCATAAAGAGTGCATACTGAATGAATCGGTCATCATGATATAGTTTTTCGCTGTGAAAAACATGACAGAAATTACTCCTGCAAAAGGCAAACTCGGCGTTTTACTCGTAGGGTTGGGCGCAGTTAGCACGACCTTTATTGGCGGTGTCCTCGCGGTCCGCAAAGGTCTTGCTCAGCCGATCGGATCACTTACCCAGATGGGCACGGTCAGACTCGGCCAGCGGACTGA
>DODG01000373.1:0-197 GCA_003509065.1 Acidobacteriota bacterium | reverse complement strand
GAAGTAATTGGTCGCCCATTTTGATTCCACTCATGGCGACCGCGAGGTCGTATGGGCCAATGCCTGATCGAAAAAGTTTCATAGAGAGTGCATACTTAATGAATCGTTCATCATGATATAGTTTTTTCGCTGTGAAAAAGAAAAACATGACTGAAATCACCCCTGCAAAAGGTAAACTCGGCGTTTTACTCGTAGGG
>DODG01000288.1 GCA_003509065.1 Acidobacteriota bacterium | reverse complement strand
TCTGTCCAATATCACGATGTCGTCATAAACATCGTTGACACACCAGGGCACGCCGACTTTGGCGGTGAAGTGGAAAGAACGTTAGTCATGGTAGACGGTGTACTTCTTTTGGTCGACGCATCAGAAGGACCGCTCCCGCAAACACGATTTGTGTTGCAAAAAGCATTAGCTCGCAATCTTTCACCGATCGTCGTCATCAATAAAATTGATCGGCAAGACGCCAGACCGAGCGAAGTATTAAACGAGATCTACGATCTATTTATCGAGCTTGGTGCGACTGAAGAGCAACTGGAATTCCCGGTGCTCTATACCAACGCTAAGCTGGGTACTGCGACCGAGGAACCAAGCCAGACAGGTCAGAACCTAGAGCCTCTTTTCAAAGCAGTTCTCACCCACGTGCCACCTCCAACAGGTGATCCTGAAGCTCCTCTTCAGATGATGGTTGCCAACCTTGACTCCAGCGACTACTTAGGGCGGATCGCAATTGGTCGAATCGTGAACGGAACTGTGAAACTTGGAGACAACGTTGCTGTGCGTAAACTCAACGGCCAGATTGAGTCTACACGGGTAACCAAGCTTTATGTCTTTGATGGTCTAAAACGTACTGAAGTGAATCATGCATCGGCAGGAGATATAGTTTGCCTGGCAGGCATAGAGAGCATCACGATCGGCGAAACTATTTCTGATCCAGAATGTCATGAAATAATTCCATCCATTGAAATAGATGAGCCGACCGTATCTATTATCATTGGTGTGAATACCTCACCAATGGCTGGTCTCGATGGACAGTACGTCACCTCACGTAATTTAAGCGACCGCCTAGCACGCGAATTGATTGGAAATGTTTCAATTCGCGTTAACGAGACTGATACCGCAGAAAAATCAGAACTCATCGGACGAGGTGAACTTCAACTTGCTATTCTCATTGAGATGATGCGAAGAGAAGGCTACGAGCTGCAGGTGTCTCGCCCTAAAGTCGTCACACGGCAACTCGATGAACAAACTGTAGAGCCAGTCGAAGAGCTCATTGTCGACATTCCAGCCGAATGCCAAGGCGTGGTTATTGCCCAATTAAGCTGTCGCCGAGGAAACATGATGGAAAGTGTCAAGCAAGGAAACGGAAGAATCCGACTCGAATTTCGTATTCCTACCCGTGGTCTGATTGGGTTTCGTTCGCAGTTTCTTACTGATACACGAGGCGCTGGAATACTTAACCACCTCTTTAGTGGCTGGGAACCATGGCACGGACCGATCGAGGACCGACCAACGGGAGTCCTCGTAGCTGACAGGCCCGGCCGAGCAACCGCTTTTGCGTTGTCAAATTTACAGGATCGTGGAACGATATTTATTACTCCAGGCACAAATGTTTATCAAGGAATGATCATTGGAGAGAATTCTCGTTCGTCTGATATGGACGTGAACGTTACAAAAGAGAAAAAACAAACAAATATGAGAGCCTCGTCAGCTGACGAGGCAATCAAGCTAATACCTCCAAGAATTCTGAACCTGGAACAGGCGATTGAGTTTATTAACAACGATGAGCTTGTCGAGGTTACACCAGCCAACATTCGCTTACGAAAGCAAATACTTGCGGCGAACCAACGGCCCAAGCGAGAACCAATACACGACCAACCCCACTAGAAGAATTGCTACTATGCATTACCCTAGCAAACCAGAGATCGTGATAACCAGCACGGCCAGAGGCACCATATAACGCATTAAGACTATCCAGACGTTAAACAGTGCATCAGAACGGAAACCAAGTTCACTCTTGAATGTTTCCACCGAAACAACCCAACCCGCAAATAACGCGATCAGGAATGCGTTAATGGGAATCAACACGGAAGCGGTGATAAAGTCAAACGTCTCGAAAATTGATTTATCCGCCAGGCCGGTAATGAATGCCAGTGGTCTGACATCAGCTAGGACATTGTCAGACAATCCGGGCAGGATGCCAATCAACCAGATAACCAATCCAGCCCAGATCGCTAAGGCGAGTCGTCCTCTGTTCCATCGTTCTTCGAGGTACGCAACAACAGGTTCTAGCATTCCAATCGTGGTCGTGTATGCCGCTACAAATAGGAGTAAAAAAAATACCACGCCAAGTATGTAGCCGAAAGGCATTGCACTAAATGCGACCGGCATAGTGACAAACACCAATCCAGGTCCTTCAGATGGATCCAAACCGGTTGCGAAGACAATAGGAAAGATCGCAAGGCCAGCAAGTAACGCCACCCCTGTATCTACCGATCCGATGACAAAAGCCGCCTTCGGTATAGAAATATCCTTTGGAAGATAAGCTCCGTAAGTCATCATGAACCCAACTCCCACACCAACTGAAAAAAAGGCCTGCCCGAGCGCTAACAAGATGGATGTCCCACTCAATTCAGAAAAGTTAGGACTAAACAAAAACTCAATAGCACTACTCATGTCAGCCGCAAACACATTGTAGGCAACCATCAATAACAGAATGACACCTAACCCAGGCACCATAATCTTCGTCGTTCGTTCAATGCCCTGGCGAAGGCCATTTCCAACGATCACCGCAGTAGCCACGACAACTACTCCTTGGAGAATA
>DODG01000011.1:2585-16487 GCA_003509065.1 Acidobacteriota bacterium | reverse complement strand
GTCGACAATGAAAACGACGAGGATGTACACATTCCAGCGACAGGGTTTAATCTTGGCGCAACGCTGACCTATCCAAAGGACACCCAGTCAACTAACAACTCGAAATGGCCGGCCGTGATCCTGGTTCCTGGGTCCGTGCCCATGGATAGAGATGGAATGGTGTCTGGCGTGCCTATTCTCGGTCAACTCGCTGCCGGATTGGCCGATGCAGGGTTTCTCGTTGTCCGGTACGATAAACGCGGATTTGGGCAAAGTGGCGGCCGAAGCGAAACTGCCACATTGAATGATTACGCGGGAGACGTGCGTGACGTGGTCCAATACCTTCGTCGAAGAGATGATGTCAATGACCGACATATCGCAGTGGTTGGGCATGCTGACGGAGCATGGATCGCCATGCTGGCAGCCTCCAAAGAAAGACGTATAACAGCACTTGGATTAATTGCTGCTCCATCAAAATCTGGTGCTGAGATCGTACTCGAGCAGCAACAGCAAATGCTGCAGCGCATGTCCCTTACAGATGCCGAACGGCAAGAGAAAATTGCATTACAACAAGACATTCATGCCGCAGCTATTTCAGGCAGTGGCTGGGATGCTATTCCACTTGCGATGCGGCAATCAGCTGATACTGCCTGGTTCAGGAGTTATTTAACGTTTGACCCGTGGAGTGTTCTCAAAGAAACTCGCCAGCCTGTCGTCATCGCGCACGGTACATTGGACCACCAAGTTATCCCAGAACATGCCGATCGACTGAGGCAATTCGCGCTTGCACGGAGCCAACGTGCGCAAGTCAAACAGATTCGACTCGACAATGTTAACCATCTACTGCTACCAGCTATCACTGGCCATATTGAAGAATATGATGACTTGGTAGAACGAACGATAAGTCGAGAGCTGATTCTAGCTCTTGCTGCTGAACTTCATGGATTTTTCCAATGATGAACGGATATCACAGCCTAGCAGGTTCGCATATAATGGACTTACGGAGAGTATCGTCTTTATGATTGGTTACGTCACCTCATGATCGTCGGAATTCCTTCAGAAACCTTTCCAAGCGAGCGTCGTGTCGCGGTCGTCCCTTCGGTCATCCAATCTCTAATAAAGGCTCGACTTGAGGTTTTGATACAAGCAGGCGCTGGAGAAGCGGCTGGTTTTCCTGATGCTACCTACATTGAAAGTGGAGCGCGTATCACTGAGTCGAGAGTGGAGATCTTCCGTAGCGCGGACGTGATCTTGCAAGTTCGTACATTCGGCGCCAACGTTGAAGTTGGACGCGCAGACCTCGAACTTCTGCGACCCAAACAGATTGTGATTGGACTCTCTGAACCTCTCAGTGAACCAAAGGCGGCGCTTGAGCTTGCTGAATGCGGTGTAACAGCCTGCTCACTGGAATTAATGCCTCGAATCACTCGAGCCCAAAGTATGGACGTGCTGTCGTCAATGGCTACTGTCGCTGGCTACAAGGCCGTCCTCCTGGCTGCAGAGACTCTTCCCCGCATGTTTCCAATGTTAATGACTGCGGCTGGAACCGTAACTCCAGCGCGGGTACTCATTATTGGCGCTGGTGTAGCGGGACTGCAGGCGATTGCCACAGCACGCCGGCTTGGCGCAAGGGTTGATGCCTATGATGTACGACCCGCTGTTAAGCAACAGGTTGAAAGTCTGGGAGCCACATTTGTTGATCTTCAACTTGAAACTGAGGGAGCTGAAGACAAGAGCGGCTATGCCAAGACGCAGGATGACTCATTTTATCAGCGCCAACAGGAAGCCATGGCAAAGGTTGTAGCCAATGCAAATGTCGTCATAACCACTGCACTAGTACCGGGTAAAAAAGCTCCAATACTTATTACCGAAGCCATGGTCGATGGCATGGAACCAGGATCAGTAATCGTCGACATGGCAGCCGAAAAAGGTGGTAACTGTGAGTTGACGAAGCCCAACCAAACTACAAAGCACAAGGGAGTGACGCTGCTCGGCCCGACCAATTTGCCAGCAACCGTTCCATACCACGCAAGCCAAATGTACGCCAAGAACATCACGACGTTCCTGCTGCACCTCGTTAAAGAAGGGCAACCAGAATTCGACCTGAACGATCAAATCACCAACGAAACACTGGTTTCGAAAGATGGTGCAGTCGTTCACGCCCGGGTCTGCGAACTTCTGAATCAGCCTCCAAGCGGTACAGAGAGGATCTCGAATTAATGGATTCATTCATTCCACTACTAACAATTTTTATGCTCGCAGTTTTTGTGGGCTTTGAGATCATTACAAAAGTCCCACCACTCTTACATACGCCATTAATGTCCGGATCGAACGCGATTTCCGGCATCACAATTATCGGAGCGATGTTGGCGGCAACCACACCAAATACACTAACCACTGTGCTCGGTTTTCTTGCCTTGGTGCTAGCCTCAACAAACGTAATCGGTGGTTTTCTTGTGACTCATCGAATGCTCAGTATGTTTAAAAGGAAGGATTGAGCTTTATCGATGAATTCAGCTCTTATTAATTTTTCGTACCTTGTCGCATCAATATTATTCATCCTCGGGATCAAAGGCTTAACAAACCCGCGAACTGCAGCACGAGGCAATTTAATTGGGGCCTCGGGCATGTTGCTTGCGGTGATTACAACGTTGGCCGATCGGCAAGTATTTGGTGCAGGGCTTGAAGGCCTGACAGTCATCTTGGTTGGCGTACTGATAGGCGCCGGCCTTGGCACAACGCTAGCACTGAAAATTCAGATGACCGCGATGCCTCAAATGGTCGCGCTCCTTAACGGCTTCGGTGGTGGTGCGTCGACATTAGTCGCCGGTGCGGCACTATTTGATGCCAGTCAACCAACCGTACAAATGACTATTGCCGCTGTCGTGTCTGGCATGATTGGTGGTGTTACTTTTTTCGGCAGCCTCATCGCATTTGACAAATTGCAGGAATTGATACTCCCAGGTAGGCCGATTCATTTTCCCGGTCAACAAATTATCAACCTTTTATTGGCTGTAGCAGCTGTCGGCGTAGGCGCGATGATCGTTATGGATCCAACAGCGACGCATCTTTACTGGGTGTTGGTCCTGATCGCGTCAGTTAGCGGTGTGCTGCTTACGATTCCAATCGGTGGCGCCGATATGCCTGTCGCAATCGCGTTACTGAACTCCTATTCTGGCCTAGCCGCTGCCTCTACAGGATTTGTTCTTGAAAACAACGTTTTGATCATTACCGGATCTTTGGTCGGAGCATCTGGTCTGATTCTCACGCGGATCATGTGTAAGGCTATGAACCGATCATTAGGAAACGTACTCACAGGTGCGATCAATCCGAACGTGGCTGGAGAGTTCTCGGCTGATGAGGTATACGCCGGCCGAGTCAAATCAGCGGGAGCTGAAGAGGTGGCAATGCTATTTGATGCCGCGCGACGTGTTGTCATTGTGCCCGGCTATGGACTTGCCGTCTCTCAGGCACAACACGCTGTTCGCGACCTAGCTACCTTACTGGAATCAAAAAACACTGAAGTCGATTTTGCGATTCATCCGGTTGCTGGAAGAATGCCTGGGCATATGAATGTGTTACTAGCTGAAGCTGATGTTAACTACGACAAACTACGTGAGATGGACGACATCAATCCGACATTTCCGCAAACTGATGTGGCGCTCGTCATTGGTGCGAACGACGTGGTCAATCCAGTCGCTCAAACGGATCCATCCAGTCCGATAGCTGGAATGCCGATTCTCGAAGTCAATAACGCACGTACGGTGGTTGTCATCAAGCGTAGCCTCAGTCCAGGCTTTGCAGGGATTCCGAACCCTCTATTCGTTGCTGACAACACGTTAATGCTGTTTTCAGATGGCAAGAAAGCCATTCTCGATCTCATTGCTGCAATCAAGGACATGTAAGGCATGTGGGTGTTACGTGAAGAGAGCGTTGATAAAGCCTGCCAACCACTGACCTTCCGCATCATGCCAGGCAGCATGAAGACTATCGGCCGGATGCGCAATGCAGATTTTGTGATAGAACACACGCTTGTGTCCCGCATCCACTGTCGCCTTATCAATCAAGACGGGCACTTAGAAGTCGAAGATCTCGACAGTGCTAACGGTACTTATGTCAACAACCAGAAGATTCAACGTGCACGACTAGCTGCCGGTGACAAACTCCGTATCGGCCATGTTGAACTCGTCGTGTCAAACGAACCGATCTCAGACTAACAGCCTCTACCGCACGTTCACCCACCAACAAAAATCGTCACGTATAGGATTCAGGTTAAAAAAGGATTTGTTTGACGTTCGTGGCCTATCGTAGTCTTCGGACCGTGTCCGGGATAAACTTCAACTTCGTCTTCGAAAGCAAACAGCACTTCTTTAATCGAGTTAATGAGTGTCGCGTGATCACCGCCTGGGAGATCAGTGCGCCCAATCGAACCTGCAAAAAGTGTATCCCCCACAAACAGCATGCAGTCGGGCGTGTCCGTCTTTCCGACTTGTAGACACACGCCTCCCGGACAATGTCCAGGTGTATGGTGAACGACTACTTCGTACTCACCGAAACATAGTGATTCAGGAGAGCCATAGAAACGATCGACGGGTGGTGGTTCATCCACATGCAAATCAAATCTTGCGCCAAGCCCTACAGCATCTTTATAAAGAAAATGATCGTCTGAATGCAACAAGATCGGCGCCCCTAAAGCCTCCTTCGCCTTGGCTACGCCAGTTATATGGTCGACATGGGCATGCGTCAGCAAGATGTATCTAATCGTTAAGTGCTCTCGTTCAATCACAGATAACAAGTCATTAACTTCGTAACCTGGATCGATGACAACACCTTCCAAACTTTTTTCACAGCCAAGAACAAACCCGTTCTTCAAGAAGGGCTCGACAGCATAAGATTTAAGAAACATACAGATCCCCTCACAATGAGGTGGTACAAGTATAAAATGCCTACATAGTCATGTCGATCACGTACGAGGATGTCATCACCGCTCATGCACGCATAGCGGATTACGTCAGGCGAACACCGCTAGCGCCTTCATCCTGGCTGTCAGGGATTAGTGGTGGCAATGTTCAACTAAAACTTGAATCCCTGCAAATTACAAATTCCTTTAAGTTGCGGGGAGCAGTGAATGCAATCAGTGCACTCGTTGAGCGTTCGGCGGATACCGTCCCGCATGTCGTTACAGCTTCTGCCGGAAATCATGGTCGTGCCATGGCGTGGGCTGCCGAACAGCTTGAAACACGATTGACTGTTTTTACGTCAAAGAATGCTCCGCGAACCAAACGAGATGCGATTCGTTATCACGGTGCCGACCTGCGCGACTCTGCCATCGACTACGATGAAGCCGAGCAACAGGCGAAAGCGTTCGCCTTAGAAACGCAGGCAACGTTTATTTCAGCCTATAACGATCACGATGTCATCGCTGGAGCTGGCACAATAGGACTTGAGATTCTCGAAGAATCGCCTAACACAGATCTTTTGGTGGTACCAGTCGGTGGAGGCGGGCTTTTGAGTGGTATCGCCATCGCGGTCAAAACCGCCGCACCACAAACCACTATCATTGGTGTGGAAGTTAATGCCTCGCAAGCATTTCAAAAAAGTCTCGCGGCAGGTCGCATTACTCAGATCGAGGTCGGTGACACAATCGCGGATGGATTAACAGGCAACCTTGACCCTGAGTCCATTACGTTTGATATCGTTAAAGAACTTGTCGACGACATGATAGTCGTCGATGAAACTGCGGTGCACAATGCAATCCGCGGGTTAGCTGCTAACGAAAAACTCATTGTTGAGGGAGCTGGTGCAGCAGCAGTCGCCGCTGTGCTCAATGGTGCCATAAAGGCTTCGGGACGCAACATCGTTCCTGTGGTGTCTGGTGCAAATATTGATTTTGAGCGTCTAATAGAAGTTCTTCCCTCGACGTAAGACACACGTTAAACGCGAAACCAATGTGTGAGATCACAATTAGGTGCAACTACTTTTTCGGCTTGGAAGGTCTTACCTCTACGCGACTAACTAGGGAACGCTGGTTCAGTGACAGTACGTCCAGTAATACCTGGGCGACATCGTCTGCAGCTATTTTCCAGTCAGCACCCTCCTGAGACTTACCATCATTAAACGATGTCGCTACCGAGCCCGGCATGATGTAATTGACCCGAATATTTTCATGTCGAACTTCCTGCATAAGCACCTCACTAAAAGCATTTAGGGCGGCTTTCGATGCGCAGTACGCGCCGCCACCAGGAAACGAGTTTTTTCCGGCGAGACTACTTATATTGATCAGCCACCCTCCATTACGTTGTCGTAGATACGGGATCGCCTCTCGACAGCAATAGAAAACGGCGTTCAAGTTTGTTTCAATGATTGCATGCCATTGATCAAGTGTAAGATCAGCCACTTTGGCAAATGCCCCTACCCCTGCGTTGTTAATAAGAATATCTACTGCGCCGAACTGTTTTACAGTGCGGTCGAAGAGCGTCTTAACTTGCGCCGGGTCGCGAACATCTGCCGTGACAGGGCAAAGACGTCCGTTATCGTTTGGTAGTTGCTGAGCAGCATGTTCTAAACGCAGTGCGTCACGTCCACTGATAGTCACACTGGCGCCACAAGCAAGTAACCGTTTCGCAATGGCCAAACCAATTCCACTTGAACCACCAGTGACAATGGCAACTTTTCCTTCGAGTTGAGGTATGTTATTCATGTTATTAGAATATCGTGTCCTGTAAGGTTTTTGGCATAACAGATCCAGTATTATCCGGCCGAGATAACTGTAGCCGATCGCATGTCAACAATAGCAATTATCGGAGCCGGCGAGTTAGGCAGCACGTTAGCTTTCACGCTCGCACGGCGTAATCAAATCGATTCAATCAAGTTGATTGATTCGAGCGAAGGAATCGCTGCTGGACAGGCGCTCGATATCAGTCAAGCTGGTCCAATCGAAGGTTTCCGCACGGCCATAAAAGCTACTGGAAATTTGTCGGAAGTAGTCGGTGCCGACGTTATCGTCTTGACCCATCCAGCCAAATCATCAAAAGACCAGGTGAGCTGTGACGAGGAATTGGTAACCGTATGCCAGCTTGTGAAATACAACCCGCATGCGACGATCGTTTGTGCCGAAGCTGATCATAGAATTTTGATTGCACGAGGCCTCAACGAAGCAGGTGTGGCACGCGAGAAACTGATTGGGTCTGCTCCCGGGGCTCTTGTTTCGATGCTCCGTGTCATCATCGCTGCGGAGGCTGGGTCCTCTCCAAGCAACGTAAGTATCTCAATTCATGGTGTTCCACCGGAACACGTGGTAGTGGCCTGGAGTAGTGCAACTATTGATGGTCGGCCGATAGAGAACGTGTTCAATCCGCCAGCCTTAGTCCGTGTACGTGCACGTATCGCCAACCTTTGGCCGCTAGGACCGTACGCATTAGCTTCTGCAGGAAGTTTAGTCTGCGAAGCAATCGCCACTGATTCTTGCAAGCTCGCACTCACGTGCTTTGCTGCCGCAGACAAGACAAGTAAGGCTGGTATTGTCACTGCTGCGGTCCGTTTGGGCCAAAGCGGTATTCGCGAGATAGTGGAACCAGTGCTGTCTCCTATCGAGCAAGTCCAACTGGAGACTGCCTTGAATAAAGCGTAGTAGATACCTTTATTCCCTAGATTGCACCTTAAGGGCAGCTAGACTTAACCAGAATATACCTGTCATTCAGTAGCAGTTAGATAACTGAGCGGTCGAAGACAACAGAAAAATGTTCCGTTAGAACCTGTTCAACCTCGGTTACCGAAACCATGCGTCCCAGTAATGCCGACAAGGAAGTCGCTGGACGATCTTTGATGCCACATGGCACGATTAAATTGAAATACTCAAGATCTGTCATAACGTTGAAGGCGAACCCATGACTTGTAATCCATTTTGAGATCCGGACTCCTATAGCTCCTAGTTTCGCATTGCCGACCCACACACCAGTAAGACCACTAACTCGTTCGGCCGTAACCCCAAACGTTCCAGCTGTCCGAATCATGACTTCCTCAAGATCCCGCATGTATCGACGCACGTCGCATCGGTCGGGCCGAAGGTCAACGATTGGGTAACCGACTAACTGCCCTGGGCCATGATAAGTAACATCGCCTCCTCGGCCCACTTCGACCACTTGTATACCTTTAGCCTGCAAGGTAGTCGAGTCCGCCACAATATTTCCGTGACTGTGACGGGCACCAGCACCAATCGTAAGCACATGGGGATGCTGCAAAAGAAGAAGCAAATCTGGAACTTCTCCTGCATGGCGAGCTTTCACGAACTGTTGCTGCAAAAGAAGCGCTTCGTTGTACGAAACACAACCAAGTCGACGCACCTCAAGTGTCCCAGTTCCCTCTACCAATACTGCATGCGGGCTCTTAGACAATTAATTCACCCATCTGCGGTATCACTATATTGCGCCGAATACTCAAACCTCAATCATTAATACAGGTAACTAAATTGATGCTACTAAGCATGAATTGCGTCGCCATGGGTCGCGTGTGCTGCTTCAGCAATTGCTTCTGATAACGTTGGATGCGCGTGAATTGTACGGCCAAGGTCTAAACTCGTGCACTCCATACGTAACGCCAGTGCTGCCTCTGCGATTAGTTCGGTGGCGCGTGGTCCGATCATGTGGAGACCTAAAATCTTATCGTCTTGCTCATCTGACACAATCTTTACAAACCCATCTGTATCGCCTGAGATCTTGGCTCGTCCTAGCACTCCGAACGGGAAGGTGCCAATCCGAACACGGTGACCACGTTGGATGGCCACTTCTTCTGTTAACCCTACGCTGCCGATTTCTGGCTCGCAATATACACAAGATGGTACGTGACCGTAGTTCAACGGAGTGACCTTCCGACCAGCAATCCGTTCCGCCACTAGGATACCCTCCGCTGATGACAGATGCGCCAGTTGCGGATGGCCAGGCCAACCGAGAGTGATCACATCTCCCACAGCAGACACACCCTGCACGGATGTTCGGTACAATTCGTCTACACGAATGAAACCGTGCTCAAGCTTTAGATCGACATCATCGGCCACAAGGTTGTTTGTTACAGGCCCACGACCGGTTGCCACGAGTAAGTAAGCGGCCTCAAAGTGCTCAATTTCCCCCTTTGGTCCAGTAGCTTCCACTCTAACGTGGTCAGCCTCAGACATAGCTGCTGTCACTTTGGTATCAGTAAGTATGCGAATACCCTGCTTACGAAACGATCGCTCTAATTCCTTTGAGACCGCCACGTCTTCGAGTGGCACGAGTCGATCCATAATCTCGATTAATGTCACGTCAACTCCAAACCGTTGAAAAATTGAAGCGAATTCCACACCGACAGCCCCACTACCAAGAATAATCATTGATGGTGGCGCATGATCGAGCATCATCGCTTGATCACTTGTGATAATCCGCTGGTGATCAATCTCAATGCCCGGAACCGTACGTGGAGTTGAACCCGTGGCAAGCACAATTTCACGAGCAGAGATGGTCTTAGATGTCCCGTTGTCATTTACTTCCAATCGACCTGGCGCGAGAAGTCGACCACAACCTCGAATCCACTCGATTTTGTTCTTCTTGAACAAGAATTCAAGCCCTTTACTTAAATTCTTAATAATTCTGTTTTTCCTCGCCTGCACCTGTTTCATGTCGATGCTGACGGCCGCCTCTCCCAAGGTAATACCCCACGTCTTTGCATCCTGCACAATCTTAAAGGCATGAGCATGCTCGAGAAGCGCTTTGGTAGGGATGCATCCCCGATGCAAACATGTGCCACCTAAAGCAACGTGTTGCTCAACGACAGCAGTCCGCTGACCCAGCTGTGCGGCCCGAATGGCCGCAACATAACCGCCAGTTCCGGCCCCGACGATCACAACATCATATTCAGACGTCACACAGAATCCTCACCAGAAAATCTGGAATACAGTTTTGATTGTAATGGCACGATTAGACTGGAGCGTGTTGGTCGTTAGATAATCCGACGTTTAGTCCCTTGAAAATAACCAAGGCTAACCGACTGGATGCGAGAGCAAATGCGCTGGCTGCCGAGCAGGTAACTCGCAGCCAGACACACTCAACAACTCTTCGAAGGCCTGAACAAATGACTCGAACTACAAGGCGAACAAATCAGGCTAGCGAATCCAGATGCCTCCCAATAAGATCCTCAAGGCGTCAGGCACTAACCCCCAGCCGACCACCATCGGAAGTCATTTTTCCAGCCACGACACAGACGCCTCAAGGCGTCTGTGCAGTGAAACTATCTGAAATACCGGTTTACCCTAATATTTACTTAGGTAGAACCGCGTCCTTCAACGCCTTGGCAATCCTCGCCTTAACAACGGTCTTCGCTGGAATCTGAATTGTCTCACCGGTGGCCGGATTACGACCCTGGCGAGCTTTACGATTCTGTTTAACAAATTTTCCCATTCCGGGCAAAACAAACTCACCCGCGCGCATCAGTTCCTTCTCTGCCAAGTCGTTTAACTCGTCAAAAAAATCACGCGCTTGAGAACGTTTCATATCAAACTTCTCAGCAAAATGTGAGAACAGTTCAGACTTACTCATTCTCTTGCCTTCGGCCATCGGCATCCTCCCTGACTTCAAGCGCGCCTGTTACATCCGGTCACCACCGCGCGCGCCGGCGGCAGTTGCGGAACCAATCAAAAACGCCCGTATGCTAGATCGTAGACGTTCGTCTGTCAATAATACGCATCCGAGCTCTACATACGTTATCCCAAGACAATGATAAAATCTCTATTATGCCGGATTCACCTATTGAGACCTTCCCCAACCCCAGGCCGGAGCGTGATTATGAAATTGTTATCCGGTGCCCTGAGTTTACATCCGTCTGTCCAAAGACCGGACTTCCGGATTTCGGCAAAATTACCATTACCTACAGCCCTGACCAACGCTGCATAGAACTGAAGGCGTTGAAATACTACCTCATCGAGTACCGGAACCGTGGAATTTTTTATGAAGCCGCCACTAACCAAATCTTGGACGATCTTGTGGCAGCCTGCCAGCCTCGCCGCATGGTTGTTATCGGTGAGTTCTCAGTCCGTGGCGGTCTGACCACGTCGGTAAGTGCGCGATATGTAGCCCAAGGCGGGCTGGACGGCTAGTAACCGACATCCTGCGAACTGATAATTACCCTTAGGAACACAGATGGCAGATTCAGAAACAAGGGAAGCGCGGCCTCATCAGGTGCCAATTGATGGGACCCTGGATTTGCACATGTTTGCTCCAAGTGATATTCGTTCCGTCGTCAGAGAGTACCTAAAAGAGTCTCAAGCAGCGGGTTTTGTCGAGATTCGTCTCATCCATGGTCGCGGCATTGGCGTACAACGAGGAATTGTCCAAGCCGTGTTGGATCGTAACCCCTCCGTCCGATCCTTCCACGATGCCCCTGAATCACATCTGGGTGCGACTGTCGTCATTTTGCACCCATCTGGCACAGAGTAGGTTTCCAATCTCAAAACGCAAGCACTAGCGACGTTACGAGCATCGCAAAAACACCGGCGGTAATGGCAACAAACGACCATTCGCCGGCCCGCAGGAATCGACTGAACGCCAATAAGGCTCGAAGGGTCGGCATTCCCACCACAATGATCAACCCAGCATGCAACAGGCCTGCACTCACCACGTTGAACAGTCCGAACATCCAAAACAAAAGGCCGATCACTAGGGACGCCGTGGCCACGCTCATGCCGTTCCGAAGAACCGCACTAACAATGGTTTCAAACCGATTTGTATCGTTAATCTTAGACATCACAGCCTTGCAAATAAGAACGCTGAAACCGCGAGTAATGTGACTCCCAACAGTAACTTGAGCCACTTAGCTCGGCTCCATGAACCCACCCAGAAACCTACTCGCGCACCAAAGAGAACTCCTAAGACGGCAGCTGCCGATAAATACGCTACAATGTCGCCGCTTACGTAGTAGGCTGGAATCGCAGCAACCGCCGTAATACCAATGAGGAAAGCACTCGTTGCCGCCGCAACGCGCATCGGCACTCCGCACCAGACATTGAGAACTGGCACTGTAATAATTCCACCCCCAATACCAAGTACGCTTGCTAAATTCCCTGCAATAAAAGACACCCCTAATCCAAGCCAAACACGTCGCACCCGATAGGTAACCACTCCACCGCTTTCTTGTTCAAAGAACCGACCCCCAAGGCGTCCAGGATCCGCATCCGGATCGAGTGTGACGTTACGCCGACCAAGCCTACTAAAAATAATGATGGCACTGACAACAGAAATGATGGCGAACAACCTGAGCACTGCCTGCTCTGATATCACCATCGCGGTCAGACCACCTGTTAATACACCAACCGTGGAAGTAAGTTGAAGCAACATACCAAGTCGGAGATTCAGTAGACGCTGACTAGCTTCGTTTGCTGACGCCACGCTAGACGTAGCAATGACGGTCATCAAACTTATAGCAACAGCTGTCCTTACTGGAAGTTCAAGAGCAAGGATCAAGAAGGGCACGAGGAAGATCCCGCCACTGATCCCCAACAACGAGCCGAGGCAGCCAGCCACAGCTCCGGTAACTGTAATGATGAGAATATTGAAATCGAACAAGAAGTTACCCTAGTCCCGACCTCCAGCGTGCGGCTTGAGTACAGCGTACAGGGCCGACGTGACGGGAGTCGCTACGCCAACCTTGCGGCCACGACGCATCACTGAACCGAGCAACGCATCAACTTCAAGACGCTTGCCTTGTGAAAGGTCAATAAGGAGTGAAGAACGGGTCGCACCAGGAATACTATCCATGTAATCAATAATCTTTTGCCGAATAATGTCGCTGACTGGTATGTCATGAGCGCGGGCGACTTGCTCTACCTCCCCGACAGCGTCCATGAAAAGCCCGCGGATTTCCGGATCAGTCCACACTGGTCCGGTGGGCAACCTGCTCGCTCCGGTGAAACCTGCAAACGGCGAGAGGTAAATCAGCTTTTCCCACAATTGTACACGCGCATCTTTGACCGCTTCCACTTCTATTTCCGCTTCTATAAGAAGTCTGGAAAGATTTTCAACCCGCTTAGATAAATTGTTACGTTCTCCGAAGACTTCACCGAAGACAATCTGCCGATGGGTTCCCGTCTGTTCAATTAAACCAGGGCTTACTACCGCTGTTGCAATGTACGTTGCACCCCCAAGGACTGGTGCCTCACCAATAACATCAGCAATCTCATCTACGCTATCGACTCCGTTCTGTAGAGTTAAAACAACCGTATTCGATCCGACCATTGCCTTTAACATTGGTAACGCACTCTTGTTGTCATAGGTCTTAACAGCGACTAAGACAACGTCAACGTGCCCAACCTCAGAGGCGTCATCAGTCGCATCAGCTCTTACAGTCAAGTCGCCGAGCACACTCCGGATCATTAATCCGTTATCACGAATAGCCTGCAGGTGCGGCCCTCTAGCCAGAAACGTTACTTTGTGGCCTGCGTTGGCTAGTTTTGCTCCGTAATAACCACCAACTGCACCGGAACCTAAAATTGCAATACTTAAAGATGTCATTACGATATTTCGTCTACGCTTGATTCCAGTCTAGAGCAAGCGACAACCTATCTCGTTCTTGTTTTTTAAACACTCCCCGACATTCGCAGTGCGCAATCCAAGAGTTCGATAGTGCTGCAGTAAGACATACTTTAAAAGTGAATTCCAAAAATTTATGACAACCCAACTTGATTCAACATGTTCACTCTCCACAATCAAGAAATCGCAACAAACTCGTAACTAGTTGATTAATGGCCACTTATCATAACGTCGAGCTCACACAAACATGGGTCAGAAAGATCGAATAAAGGAGCGATTACGTCCTCACATACCTAACCGTAGGATATCCTCACATTTCCAATTTCTCACCGATTACTCTAGTCTCTTAATTTCAAGCACTGACGATAAAAGT
>DODG01000011.1:862-2247 GCA_003509065.1 Acidobacteriota bacterium | reverse complement strand
AGGGATTAATTTTTATGTTGTGAGACATTGATCGCCAACTGGTCTGCTAGGAAAATTAGTCGGCCCGTTATCAAAACAACAATGTAACTATGGAGGCCCTTTACATGTCGACACATCAATTCCTTCCTCTTGCCAATTACAAACAGTACCCGGAACACATAATGCGCCGTCGTGCTAAAACTTTCTATGAAGAAATCAGCGGACGCCGAACTGTGCGTGACTTCTCAAGCCAGCCAATACCGCTCAGTGTTATTGAGCATTGTCTTCGAGCCGCAGGTACCGCACCGAGCGGTGCAAATCTCCAACCATGGCATTTTGTTGTTGTGACAGACCCCACTATGAAGGCACAGATTCGTGAAGGTGCAGAGGAAGAGGAGCGAACATTCTACAGTGGTCGAGCACCTCGTGAGTGGCTCGATGCACTCGCACCACTTGGAACCAACGAACATAAGCCTTTCCTAGAAACAGCTCCCTGCTTAATCGCGATTTTCGCAGAAACCCACGGTCTACTGCCAGACGGACGGAAGGTAAAACATTACTACGTGCAAGAATCTGTAGGTATTGCCACGGGCCTGCTGATCACTGCTATTCATCATGCGGGTCTGGTCTCACTAACACACACACCAAGTCCAATGAAGTTTCTGAACAAGATTTTGAAACGACCAATACATGAACGTCCGTTCCTCTTGCTTGTGGTAGGTTATCCCGCCGAAGGTACGACAGTTCCAAGCATCACCAAGAAACCGCTCGATGATTTCGTTACTTTTACGTGATCGACGTAGTCGGATCTGTGACGTCCAATGAAGTTCTCGGAATTCAAAACTAAATACAACATTAGAACCGAAACCTTAAGACACTTGGTGGCCCTCCCAGTCTTGGAATCACGACAAACAGGTTGTCATACTCTTCGCTAGCAATAGTAATCGATTCGGGGTGGCCAAGTGTTTGAAGTAAACCAGGTAATGAGTTCGAATGTCCCACAATTAAAACAACGTCATCCTGGTGCATACGCTGCAGTTGTGTCACAAGTGCTTCGTGATAGCGGGTGATCGCGTTGTCTGAGAAAGCATTGATATCGTGAATGGGTTCCAACGATACGCTGAGCCCCAAAGTCTTCGCAAGTGGTGAGACTGTATCAATCGTTCTAATATACCCAGTCGAGTACACGGCATTAATTCCGACATCTTGGAGATGACGTGCTAGTGCCTGGGCCCGCATCTTACCTTTTGGAGACAGTTGGGGATTATGTGAGTCATCAACTTTCTCGGCGTGCCTCACAATAATAATGGTTTTTTGTGCCTCAATTGGCACAGTCATGAGTCCGAGCAAAAACATCACTCCAACGTAATGACGTATTCTGCAAGTAAAACTATGTCTCGTCATGA
>DODG01000011.1:0-481 GCA_003509065.1 Acidobacteriota bacterium | reverse complement strand
CGAGATGCACTAATGGCCAGCCGATTATTGAACACAAATACCACGGCACCAATCAACAACGCACCGAAGCCAGCAATGAGCTGCTCACGGGATGCCCCAATAAGAATAATCATTGAAACTCCAATTGCTAAGATTGGCACAATGGCACCAAACGGTGTGCGAAATTTCGCGGTCGGTAGGACACCTGCGAATCTGGCTTCACGAAGCCGCAACGTCGCAGCACCCACTCCTGCGTAGACCACTAAACGGGCGACGGCACTAGCCGTTGCAAGGACCACAAAAGAGCCGGATAGCGCAAGCCCTAAAGAGAGTCCCGTCGTAACGAGAATTGACATCGACGGAGTTTGAAAACGCGGATGTATGCGTCCCAACACATGCGGTAAGTCGCCGTTCTCCGAAAGTGCAAATAGCATGCGGGATCCTGTCAGCACTTGTCCTGCATTGTTGCCAATCATCGAAATCACTGCCCCAACACCGATAA
>DODG01000091.1 GCA_003509065.1 Acidobacteriota bacterium | reverse complement strand
CCTAATGCCGTCACGACATAGAGCCACGGTGAAATAGTTAAATCGAGAGGGATATTGCCACCGGGGCTTTCAAAAATCGCGTGATCGATTGCGATCGATCCAGCAACAGCTCTCAGGACGAAACCTGATGCAACAATCATCACGTCCAAAAGGATGATGTTCTTTAGCCACCAGCTATAGGCGATATTGATACTGAGATACGAAGCAGTTGTGATCAAAAGTGGAACCGAAATCAAATAAGCGCTGCTTAACCCTCCGATAATCATTAAGGTTGCAATTCCCACTGCCCATGGAATTGATATTCGCTTAGCCGCGACTGGGCGGAAACGTTTCCGAGGATGTAGGCGGTCTTTTTTGGCATCGGCTGAGTCGTTGATGAAGTAGACGGCAGCAGAGATAAGTATGAAAATTCCTAGTGCAGCAAATGCTCGAGTGATAATTGAGCTCATACCTGATAAATCCGACGGGTTGTACCAGATATTTACAGTGAAAAAGAGCGGAACGAGTACCAGCCCGTTCTTTAACATCTGTTTAGGTCGTGTTTGAATAACGATGTCGCGTATGCTCGGTACACGGGCCGCGTTTATTGTGACTTCCTCTTTTGCCGACATGTAAGTGATGATAGGTGTATTCGTAAATCTTGGTCAATTTGATATACCTACAGGAATGGCAGGATTTATGCACTTGAATTCTAAAATTCGCTTAGATCAGCTCCTTCTCGATCAGGGGCTTGCTTCAGATATTAAAGAAGCAGGAGCTCTTGTGATGGCCGGTAAAGTGGAATTACCTGACGATCGAAGATCCCCAACACCTGGTATGCAGGTGAATGTAGGTGCGAAAGTTATAACTAGAACCGGGAAAAAATATGTTTCGAGAGGCGGAGATAAGCTTGTACAGGCTCTGGATAGGTTTAATGTTGAAGTTAATCACGCTGTTTGCCTAGACGTTGGAGCCTCAACTGGAGGGTTTACTGATTGTCTTCTACAAGCTGGAGCTGCTCGGGTTTATGCTTTGGATACTGGACGCGGTCAGCTTCATCATCGTCTGTTAAATGATAAGCGGGTTATTAGTATCGAGCGTACGAACATTGTGGGGTTTAAACATATTTTTGAAAATATTGATTTGGGGGTTGTGGATGTTTCGTTTACATCTCTCGAGATCGTATTGCCTGCTGTATTAGAATTGTTATCCCAACGCGGGCAGGTCATAGTTTTGCTGAAGCCTCAGTTTGAGGCTAAGAAATCAGAAGTTCCACGGGGAGGGGTTATTGTAGATCCCATGGTTCACGCTGCAGTAATAGGACGGTTTTTGAAGTGGGCTGTGGATCGAAATATTCGCATTAGGAATTTTCTTAGCTCTGGGGTACTGGGTGAGAAGGGAAACCGCGAGTTCTTTTTTCATATTGAACCAGCTGATGATGGCTGAGAATGATTCAAACGTTTGATATTCACTCTCCCGTTGACCTATATACTTTCGACAAGTTAAAATTGCAGCCTCGACCATCGGGGGGAATTAGAATGAACCGACGGTCATTTTTGGCAGAATAAACATGTGCCATAGTTGTCAAATCGTCTAGGATAAATCGGCTACATTAGTGTCAGACACTCAACCCGTGATCAATATGAATATCGACGATAAACCGCATGAAGAATGCGGGGTTGTTGGAGCTTTCATACCCGGTGAAAGTGTGGCACGTACTGCATTTTTTGGTCTGTTCGCATTGCAACATCGCGGTCAAGAAAGTGCAGGCATAGCTACCTCGGAAGGTGATGAAATTCGCCTAAAGGCTCGAATGGGTTTAGTTTCTCAAGTATTTCATGAAGAAACTCTTGCTGGCCTTCCCGGGCATCTTGGAATTGGCCACACCCGTTATTCCACAATGGGCGGGAGTAAGGAATATAACGCTCAACCTCTGATTGCAAACGGTCAAAGAGGTCAGATTGCAGTAGGACATAACGGAAATGTAATTAATGCTGCTGAGCTTCGAGTTGAAATGACCGAAGAATTTGGATCGACCTTCGAGAAGACCTCTGACACGGAAGTCATTGCGGAGTTATTTGCAAAAGCTCCAGGGAGCGACTGGTTTGAAGTTTCTGCCTATGCCATGCGTCGATTAAAGGGAGCTTATTCTCTAGTAATCATGACGAAAGATCAGTTGATCGCAGTGCGTGATCCGTTGGGGATACGTCCCCTTTGTTTAGGCACTTTAAATGGCGGTTGGGTTGTAGCTTCTGAAACTGCTGCGCTCGATAATTTAGGAGCCGAATTCGTACGAGAATTCGAAAATGGCGAAACTGTGATTATCGATAAAAATGGCATTCGGTCGCGAATTTGGGCATCTGCGCGTAAGACTCATGCGATGTGTGTATTCGAGCAAATTTACTTTGCCCGACCTGACAGTATTCTCAACGGAGAACTCGCGTATGAAACTCGCCAACGTCTGGGCGCAGAGGTTTATCGTGAGCATCCAGTAGACGCTGATATTGTTGTTGGAATACCTGATTCATCGACACCGCACGCGGTTGGATTGGCGGCGGAGGCGCAGATCCCATACACAGAAGCGATTATTCGTAACCGTTACGTTGGGCGAACCTTCATTCAACCAGATCAGCGCTCTCGCGATCAAGGTGTGCAGACCAAATTCAACCCTATGCGAGGCGTTATTTCAGGGAAACGGATTTTAGTAGTTGACGATTCGGTGGTTCGAAGTACGACAATTACGCGTGTCATCAAAATGTTGCGAAGAGCTGGGGCAAAAGAAATTCACGTTCGAGTTGCTTCTCCACCTATAAAATCTACTTGTCATTTTGGCGTTGATATGGCGACTCTCAACGAGTTGATTGCCGCTAATAAAACAGTTGCAGAGATTACCGAATATATTGACGCAGATTCGCTAGCGTATCTTTCGGTAAAAGGATTACTTCGAGCGGTACGGGCACCTGAAAATTCCTACTGTAC
>DODG01000318.1:2390-5688 GCA_003509065.1 Acidobacteriota bacterium | reverse complement strand
TATAAATTGGCGTCTATTAATTTTTTGCATGTTCTCTCCTTAAGTTTCCACAATTTGTAGCGATCATTCGGTCTTTAGATAACCGTCCACCACGAAGCCAGATACAGTTCACCGGAACGTACTCGCCCAAAGGGCATATAAAACAAAGTGCTACCCTTCTCTGGATTCTGCATAATACCACTCAGGCGTAGCCCAACAAAACATAATGGTCCTGCATCTTTATAACGTGGGATTTTGATATATAGACCTATGATTTGACGCAATGCTGTTCTATTTCATTAAACGAGTATGTCTGGGTATTTTGACCATTACGGTTGCAGTTTCTGTACTGTACACGATGATTCATCTTGTACCAGGTGACCCCGTAAAAACAATTCTGGGGCCGAGAGCAAGTCCTGAAATACAAGCACAGATACGCGAAAAAATGGGTCTCAATGATCCTTTGCCCGTGCAAATAGTTAGATTTCTTGGAAATGTCGCCCAAGGCGATCTTGGACAAGATGTTTTCAAGCGAAAATCAGTCAATACGATTGTTTTCGAACAGCTGCCACATACCATATACCTCGTTCTCTCTGGAATCGGATGGGCAATACTGATTGGTATTCCACTGGGCTGCTTCGCAGCCGTTTTTCAAAACAGCTTAATCGATCGAATTGTGGGGATACTGTCGGTAAGTTGTATTGCTATACCAACCTTCCTAGTAGCCATTTATTCGGTGCTCTTGTTTGCTGTAACACTAAAATGGTTACCTGCAATTGGTGCGGGTGATGGCTCACTACTTAGTTACATCAGGCATCTGGTTCTTCCTGCCTTTGCAGTTGGCCTCGGATGGGTTGGATATCTAGCACGCCTAGTGAGAGCCTCAATGTTGGAAGTTATGGGCGAAGCTCATGTGCGAACTGCACGTGCGTTCGGGCTCAAAGAGCAAACTGTCGTCTTTAAGTACATCCTGCGTCTCGCTATTTTGCCAACCATAACATTGATAGGCATGGGGATTGGCATTCTGTTATCAAGCGCCGTTTTTACAGAAATAGTATTTGCACGACCTGGAATCGGCAGACTGATTTATGAAGCGGTTACTAGTCGTAATTATCCAGTTGTTATGGGATCAGTTTTAGTTACCACAGTACTATTTGTGGTTAGTACGACCTTTGCCGATTTGATCAATGCCATCGTTGATCCGAGATTAAGAACAAAGGATTGAGTAATCTAGTTATTTTGCAAAAAATACAAAGAATTTCGGGTGCCTGGCACGGCTTATTTCGGACAGTGCAGCGAGTCGCTCATGAGCCTCTTGGCGCACTAGGGTTATTTCTTGTTGTCTTTGTCCTGATTAGTGCGATAGGTGCGGATTGGTGGTCCACTCATGAACCCAATCAGATCAATGTTCGAGCGGCATTTGCATCTCCATCGCTAGAACACTTCCTTGGCACAGACCAACTTGGTCGTGACATTTTTTCCAGGGTGCTCGTAGGTGGGCAGATTGCACTGAAAGTCTCATTGATCTCAATTGGCGTGGCACTGTTGATTGGATTGACCTTGGGACTTATAGCAGGTTTTGGTCCCCGCTGGGTAGACAACATCTTGATGCTACTTTTTGATTCGGTACGATCCTTTCCAACAGTAATGTTCGCACTTGCAGTCGTTACACTGTTTGGCCCAAGTCTAACAACGATTATGATAATCGTGATTGTTACTCAGATTCCAATCTATGGGCGTATGGTGAGATCGCAAACATTAGCCCTTAAAAATAGTGAGTTCATTCTTACTGAACGAGCAATAGGCGCGGGGTTCTTTCGAATTATATTTGTCCATATGCTACCCAATGTAATCGGACCATTGTTAATTCTCGCAAGCATGGACATCCCGTTCGTAATTACGATAGAGGCTGGTTTGAGTTTTCTGGGTATGGGAGTAAGGCCACCAACCCCTAGTTGGGGCACCATATTGAACGACGGGTACTCCTATATCTACAACAGCCCGTGGCCAGTTATAGCTGGCGGCATCCCGGTAATCCTAACAACATTGGGATTCACCTTCCTAGGAGAAAGTCTACGTGACGTATTTGATCCCAAACTGCGTAAGGACGCTTGAGTGGCTAGCGCAAATATTCTAGAAATAACTAATCTCAACGTAGGGTTTGTCACTGAGAGAGGTACGCTAAAAGCACTACGGGATGTTGATCTAACCATACCCAATGGTGCAATTGTCGGCGTGGTTGGAGAAAGTGGTTGTGGAAAGTCCACACTTATTAACAGCATCATCGGATTGTTAGCCAATAATGCGCAGGTCACTAGTGGAGCGATGATCTTTGAGGGTTCAGATTTACTGTCAAAATCTGAACAAGAGCTTCGCGCTATTCGAGGGCAGCGTATATCAATGGTTTCCCAAGATCCAATGACCGCGCTTAACCCTATCCTATCAATTGGCACACAAATGATTGATATTCAATATCGTAACGCCAGTAGTAGAGATGAGAAGCGCGCCCGATCTATTAATATGCTGAGCCGAGTCGGTATTCCGGACCCTGAAACGCGATTCAACGATTACCCACACCAGTTTTCGGGCGGAATGCGACAACGTATAGCAATCGCTATGGCGCTACAAGTCGAACCGACCTTGCTAATAGCAGACGAGCCCACGACTGCTCTGGATGCGACACTTGAGGTGCAGATTATTCGTCGACTCAATGATTTGCAGCAGAACATGGGTTGTTCAATACTGTTTGTTTCACACCATTTGGGAGTTATCGCAGAACTATGTGACTATGTTGTTGTGATGTATGGTGGCGAGGTGGTAGAACAAGGCTCCGTTAGAGACATATTTCACAGAGCTTCACACCCCTATACTCAAAAGCTACTGGAATGTGACCCAGCGAGTATCGCCCAGGCCACCCACTCCCTACCGACTATACCTGGCGAGGTTCCTAACTTAGACGAGTTACCAAGCGGGTGTATTTTTTTTGATCGTTGCGACCACAGCTATGATAGCTGTCAACGTTCCCATCCGAGAATTGAGCAGATTGAGGCAGGACATTGGATTCGTTGTCCTGTGTTAGCCCAACAGAAAACATCTTGAATTCTCTACTCGAATTGACCGATGTTCGTGTACGTTTCCGTACCCTTTCAACAACTAGGGCTATCCTTAACGGCGTGTCAGACCCATTTGTTGATGCGGTAAATGGAGTCTCATTAGAAATTAAAGAAGGAGAAACCTACGGTCTAATTGGAGAGAGCGGATCAGGTAAGACCACAATTGCTCGTTCAATTATCGGTCTACTAAAACCTCAAGAAGGCAG
>DODG01000318.1:0-2069 GCA_003509065.1 Acidobacteriota bacterium | reverse complement strand
ATTCAATATGATGGTCATGAGTTGATAGGGCGATCAACCCTAGAAATGAAAAAGATTCGACGTACCATTGGTGCTATGTTTCAAGATCCTGTAGGGTCTTTGAGCCCACGAATGAGCATCTATTCTCTCCTAGCAGAACCTTTCAAAATTCATAACCAAAAAGATTGTGATTTCGAGTCTGAAGTAAGGCGCCTGCTCGAAATGGTAGGTCTGAGTTATGATTTTGCTAACCGATACCCCCATCAACTGAGTGGAGGTCAGGCAAGACGCATTGGGGTCGCTAGAGCACTAGCATTAAATCCTCGGCTGATCATTGCTGACGAGCCGACAGCGGGATTAGACGTCTCGGTACAAGGTGAAATTTTGAATCTCCTGAATAAGCTTCAACACCAAATTGGACTTTCCATTCTCATCATTACACATAATCTCAATATCGTGAGGCACATTACAGATCGTATGGGAATAATGTATTTCGGGAGAATCATTGAACAAGGCCCAACCAAAGCGATATTTGATAGTCCGGTTCATCCTTATACCTTGGCCTTATTGTCGGCCAACCCGGAGCCCGATCCGGATGCGAAAATTGACAGGATCGAACTAGAAGGTGAAGTCCCAAGTTTGCTCAACCGTCCGCAAGGTTGCGAGTTCCACCCACGGTGCCCCTTCGTCGGAAACAATTGTGACACTAAGTTTCCATTTTCAACAAACGTCACCAAAGACCATAGCTACTGCTGTCATTATCCAAGAAACTTGGATTGTTGAAACCATTTAATGAGCCCCACTTAATTAGCAAGCTGGTCGTCTATTTTCTAAATACAGGCACTGAGAGTGGAGTAAGTGCAGAATTGTTCAAAATAATATCTGCAGCTTTTTCGGCGATCATCAGCGTTGTTGCGTGAGTATTAGCGGTCACGATTTCGGGCATTATGGAGGCATCTACCACTCTAAGATTATCTATTTCGTGAACTTTCAAATCGCCATCAACCACGTCGTCATCGCTTAACCCCATCGAACAACTGCTGGTGGGATGATATTCGGTTTCACCGCTCACTTTAGCCCATGCCAAAATTTCTTCATCTGTATTTACACCACTACCAGGTAACAACTCACCATCTCTGAATTTGTCAAACGATTGTTGTGCTAACAATGCCCTAGTTAACTTAAACCCTTCGATTGCTACTCGACGATCCTCCTCGGTCTGAAGATAATTAAACACAATTGAGGGAGCATCTTTTGGGTTAGCCGACTGTAGGTTTATTGAACCTCGGCTCGTCGGTTTCATTAAATCGATGTGTGCCTGATAACCATGACCAGCAAATGACTGTGATCCATCATAGCTGGCGGCGATCGCCATAAAAGTAGACTGGATATTCGGAAATGCTAACTCTTCCCGACTGCAGATATATCCAGCCACATCCAGCAAGTTAGTCGCACAAACTCCGGAACGGGCAACGAGCCACTTTAAGCCAGCCGTAACTCGCCCTATACCAATTGATGATGGGTAGTGACTGACCGGCTGCTTGCACTTCACTTGGACTCTTAGATCCAAATGATCTTGGAGATTTTTTCCCACACCTGGCAAATGCTGAACCACAGGTAGTCCATGGCGATTTAATTGTTCGGCATCTCCGACGCCTGACAACATCAATAGCTGAGGTGAATTAATAGAACCCGCACTAAGTAACACCTCTTTCTCAGCATAAACTTGTGTTAGTTCGCCTCTTGAATCGTATTCAACTCCGATTGCTGAATTATTATCAATAATGATTCGGTGGGTTAGGCAATCTGTCTCAACGTGAAGATTGTCACGCACCAGCGCTGGATTAAGGTAAGCATCAAAAGCACTCCACCGTCTGCCCCGATAGATATTTTTATCTGAAAGACCGAAACCATCTTGGCGGAATCCGTTGTTATCGTCGCTGTAGCCATGTCCAGCTTGAAGAGCCGCGTCAAGAAATGCTTGGTCCAGAGGTGTTTGAATGGTTGCAGGACTAACATGAAGAGGGCCTTGATCGCCGCGATAATCATCGCTGCCACGCTGAAAACATTCCATGCGCTTAAAGTAAGGT
>DODG01000407.1 GCA_003509065.1 Acidobacteriota bacterium | reverse complement strand
AAAACAACACACCCTTTCACATTTCGCGCTAGGTCTCCAGCTCTTGACCGATCCAGATCTGCACAGGCCACGAGTTTCGCGCCTGCGAGCGAGCGCGCTCGTTTTTGCCCCACTAAACCACATCCGATGATCGCTACTCGGATCATCTATTTATCCCAATTCAGGCCCCGATCCTTTGGGACAATACGACGCAGCGTATAGATATCTTTGCCGTCGAGATCGTCACGAAAGTTTTGCAAATTCTGCCAAGGATCCCAAATCGCAGAAATCAACTTTCCTGTGATGCCATCGCTAGCAGGCGACCCCAGCCACACGCATAATTCGGCACCTTTCGCCAAAGGTGCTCCTCCCTTCTCGGATATCTCTTTCATTTTATTAAAAAAGTCGTCACCAATTTTTTCTGGACCCGCATCTAGTAAGCTCGTCATTAAACGAGTATTCAATGCTCCAGGAGCGACTGCATTGACATCAATATTGTAATCGAGGCCTTCTAACGCCAGAGTTTCCGTCAAGCGAACAACCGCAGCTTTCGATGCAGCATATGCGCTTATTCGAGGGAGAGGGCTGGTGGCTCCACCACCGGATAAATTGATAATTTTTCCGTATCTTCTTTTCCGAAAATGTTTAAAGATAATCTGAGATGGGCAAGCAGTCCCATATAAATTAATTTCGATCGCCCGCTTCCATTCGTTCCATTCGACTTCATCAATCATTCCAAGAGGGCCATACACCCCCGCGTTGTTCACCAACACATCCACGTGCCCTAAAACATCGAGACTCATGGAGATCATCGCTTCAACTTCGTTAGATTTTGAAACGTCGCATTTGGCAACAACTATTTTCTGATTCTCTTTGAGATCTTGTTCGAGATCTTCCTTTATTGCATTGAGATCGCGCTGGGTTCGAGAGCACAGCACGACAGAAGCGCCAGAATTGACATATTGTCTCGCAATTTCTGCTCCTAGGCCCTGACTCGCGCCTGTAATAATTACCTTCCGACCCGTCAGATCTGCCATCAACCTTTACCAAAGGCTATGTACTGAATTCGTGATTCACCCGATAAACCAGACGCTAAGAACGCGCCCTGATCGATCACTACTGGCGCTCTCATATTATTAATCAATGTCTCAGAGGACAATGCCTGAAAATCAGGCCAACGGGTTGCCACAATCAACAAATCGGCATCTACTGTAACATCGTCAATCGAATTCTCTAATCTAACCATTGACAAATCTTTCGGGAGAATATTTACCTTCGGATCAAAAGCGGATATTTGAACTCCAAGAGTTAAGAGATCCCGAATCAACTCAATAGAAATAGATTTTTCAATAGAATCAGTTCCGATTTTATAAGACAAACCAAGTACGCCTACTTTCTTGTGTTGCGCTGAGTTACCCAAAATCTCTTGGGCTCGACGAAACAACCAACCTTTCTGGATATTGTTGGAAGGAACCACCGAATTCAACACTGGGATTTGCAAATTTTCTTGATCAGCGATATTGGTCAAATAAGTTACGTCGCGAGCCAACGTCCCCCCTGAGAATGCTTCACCCGGGCGAATATATGCAGACCTACCAACACGCGACTCAGTACGTAAAGTATTTTCGACTTCTATCGAGTCGGCATTTACACGCTCACAAATTCCAGCAATTTCATTGCTATACACAATCGACATGGCCAAAAATGCGTTGAGAGCATGCTTCGACATTTCAGCAGATTCGACGCCAACCCAAACTAATTCACTACTAATTGGAGAGAGTAATCGTCCGATAATCGGTCGCATCCCGTTATCTCGAATCCCAACTACAATCCGGTCGGGGTTGAGAAAAGATTCAATCGCTTGACCCAGTCTAAGATTTTCTGGGATGCAACAAAATGAAACGCGTCTATCGGATTTACACTCCATAAACTCTCGTTCGACTTTTCTGATGCTCCCAACTGGCAGTTGAGATGAGATAATGATCATCGTGTCGTCGCGAAGATAAGAAAATGTATCGATGATCCGATCAAATACAAAATCTATATCTGCTTTTTCATCTTCGTCGATTGGGGTATCAAAAGTTACCCAAACAATATCGGTATGCCCTACAGCCGACTTTATATCGGTCGTGAACGTTAAACGGCCAGCCTCTAACCCTGATTCAAGATGTTTATCCAATCCCGGCTCATATAAGGGCGCCTTACCACAATTTAGGCCATCAATTGTCTTGGTATTCGGATCTAGGCCAACAACTTCAAACCCTCTATTCGCTAAACAGGCCGCCGTCACTGTTCCCAAATGCCACAACCCGTAAACACAAATTTTCATCGAAGTTATTGACAGACCCACGGATTGTTCTGCAACCACGTCACTGTCTTAATTATGCCTTCACGGATACTATGACGAGGCGACCATCCAAGAGATCTTATTCTAGTGCAATCGAGAAAAATGAATGGACTATCGCCCACCCAACCACGATCGCCACCAGAATAAGTTCGCGCAGGATTAAAGCCTAAAGTGCTCGTTATGATTCCCACTGAATCGTTTACATTAATATATTCATCAGTACCAAGATTTAGTATCTCGACTCGTTTTTGTTTTACTTTGATCGCCACCAACATTGCATCGATGCAATCGTGAACATAGAGATATGACTTTCTTTGTTCCCCGTCCCCAAGAATATTCAATTGTCCCGGATGATTTTGCAGTTGCCCGAAAAAATCAACAACGTGACCGTGCGTATATCTCTCGCCGAGAATCGAGACAAAACGAAATATCCAGCCATGCATGTCAAATCCCTCACAATAAGCACTAACTAAGCCTTCGCACGCGAGTTTTGATGCGCCATAGAGCGAGGTTTGTTCAGGGAAGGGGCAGTCTTCAGGTGTTGGAATAACTGGCGCATCGCCATAAACTGATCCTGTAGAAGAAAATGCGATATTCCTCACGCCATTTTTGCGCATAGATTCCAAGACATTGAAAGTAGCAATCGTGTTCTGTTCCAGATCTCGTCGTGGATATTTCGTGCCATACCTCACATCAGCGTTTGCTGCTAAATGCCAAACGAATTCCACTTTACGCATAACCGTATTGAGAAAATCTTCATCGAGAAGATCTCCAGATATCAACTGGCACTGTTTAGAAGAAATTACGTCATTGAGAAACGCTTTCTGGCCAGTCGAGAAATTGTCCACAACAATGACTTCATGGCCTTCATTCAGCAGGCGTTCCACCAAATGGCTGCCGATAAATCCTGACCCACCGGTAACGAGCATTCTCATAATGATTATGGTTCTATATCGCTACGTTAGCCATGTGGAACATTTTCGATCTGATACATCGGTACAACTCGTACCGCCCCATCGAAAATCACGGCCCCTTATGCAAACAAATATCTAGTGCGCTGGCGATATTACTGACCTTTATACAATTTACGCCATTGTACGTAACTGGGTACCCGGCACCTGTACCGGAAAGTAG
>DODG01000393.1:2668-4460 GCA_003509065.1 Acidobacteriota bacterium | reverse complement strand
AATATGGTTCATCAAAATCGACATACCCGAGATCACGCAAAGCCTTATTAAAGAAACGCGAGAAGAGCAAATGCATCACTGCGTGCTCGGCTCCACCCATGTACTGACTAACAGGCATCCAGGCGCTGATTTTTTTCGAGTCTACCGGATGCTCATCCGGTTTCGGACTGGCGAAACGAAGGTGATACCAAGATGAACAAACAAATGTATCCAGGGTATCGGTTTCACGCTTTGCCGCTTTTCCACATTCAGGGCATGTAGTATTCAAAAACTCAGCATGCTTGGTTAATGGAGATTTACCATCAGGGCTGAACTTGACATTTTCCGGAAGCAAGACAGGTAAATCTTGTTCTGGAACCGGCGTCACTCCGCAATCATCACAGTAGATAATTGGAATAGGTGTACCCCAATAACGCTGGCGTGAAATCAACCAGTCACGGAGATGGTACGTAACCGTTCTAGCGCCCCATTTTTTCGCTTCGATTTTATCGGCGATGGCCTCTTTTCCATCTTTACTGGACATCCCGTTGAACTCTGCTGAATTTACTTGCAGACCATCTTTTATCCATGCATTCGCCAGCTCGGCGCCATCCCAATCGGGTGGTGCAACTACGACTCGAATTTCCAGATCATATTTTTTTGCAAAGATGAAGTCCCTTTCGTCATGTGCAGGCACACCCATCACAGCACCTGTTCCATATGTGGCAAGCACATAATCACCAACTAGCACGGGAACTCGTTCACCATTCAGAGGATTGATGCAATAGGCACCAGTTGCCACCCCGGTCTTCTCTCGCTCGGTTGAAGTACGCTCGATTTCAGTTTCTTTACCTGCCTGTGCAACGTATTGTTCAACAACCTTCCTTTGAGGCTCCTGAGTTAATTTTTCAACCAAAGGATGCTCAGGAGCCAATACGACAAAAGTAACTCCGTACACGGTGTCTATACGCGTCGTAAACGTCTCGATTTTTTCTCCTGGCGCAAATTCGCCTACGTCAAATCCGATCGTGGTTCCAGTAGAACGACCGATCCAGTTGCGCTGCATCGTCTTAATTTTCTCGGGCCAGTCAATACTATCCATTTGAAGTAGTTCATCGGCATATTTAGTAATGGCGAAGAACCACTGAGGAAGCGCACGCTTGACCACACTCGCGCCGCAACGTTCACAAGAACCATCCTTTACCTGTTCATTTGCAAGAGTGGTCTGATCTTTCGGGCACCAGTTCACCTGACCATGCTCACGGTAAGCTAGACCATTTTTATAGAACTGCAAAAAGAAATATTGATTCCATCTATAGTATTCGGGATCCGATGTAACCAACTCCCGTGACCAGTCATAAGAAGTACCCATGGCACGGAATTGTCTTCGGGCTGTTTCAATATTTTCGTAAGTCCATTGACGTGCATCCGCACCTCGTTCAATCGCTGCATTTTCGGCAGGCAGCCCGAATGAGTCAAAGCCTTGCGGATGCATAACGTTGTATCCCTGCATACGCTTAAATCGAGCATATGCATCTGCCGGGGCATAGGCATACCAGTGACCCATATGGAGGTCTCCTGATGGGTAAGGGAACATCGTCAAGGCGTAATAGTTCTTCTTGCCTTCGACGTGGTCTTCGGCATTGTAAATGCCATCAGATTCCCATTTTGATTGCCATTTTTGTTCGATATCAGAAGGGATGTAACGATCTAAGTCATTACCAGAATCTCCACTATCGGAACCGCCAGGAATCTTATCCGTCGTAGTCAATATATCTATCCGAACTTATCCGTGATCGATTTAGCAACGCCA
>DODG01000393.1:733-2272 GCA_003509065.1 Acidobacteriota bacterium | reverse complement strand
ATTTTATCAATCAAAGAAGCAAGTGGGCTTTTGTGTTTCAGTTTTTTGTAAACGCTTGGCCCGATTACTAGAGCAGTCTATGTAGTAGAAACAACATCACCAACACGAATAATACTATCGACATTTAACGGGTTCAAACGAATAGCAAATGTCGGGAGTTTAAATTCATTAGCTTCAATCAAGCTCTTCATAATTTCCTGATCCCGACAACCATCTACCGGGTTGACATGCGTAGCCAGGCAGCGCGTAACCGTTTTCTCAATTTCAAATTCACCATCACCTATACTCAAACGACCAGTCCAAGAAAGCTCCTCCCAAGCCTCGACACCACTGATCACAACATTAGTACGAAATCTACGACCATCTATATCCGTACCAACAGATGCTTGTAGCGCAGCCAAGGATTCTGAACTGTAGAGTGTGACGCCTCCTATTTCCGAATCATGAAACAAGGCCTGGCGCCCATCTCCTATTAGATTTAACGGGAGTCTCTCTGGATGTCCCACAAGAGGATTTATTTCAAGAGAAGAGACGAACTTACTCACTGCTTCACTCAGATCTGATCGGTCCTCCTCTAAATCAATTGATCCAGACACCAGAAGTTCACGCCCAAGTTTCAGTGAAAGGATCCTGGAATCTAAATCAAATCTCATCTCAAGTCGTGATATTCCAGGAGTGTTTACCAAAGCAACGAAATTATGCTTCTTTTGCCAGGAAAAATCATCTGGTGCGCCTTTGTCAGCAAAACGGAAAGCCAGAACCCTGTCACCTTCGACCTTTCCATTTGACACCTGCAGTTCATCGCGACGCTCTGACGTGAACGATTTCACTGGATGCCGATATAACTCAATTACTTTAGATGTTTTTTTTATCAAAAGGTAAAACCAAACCAAATTGATGATGGAATGAAAATATATATGTCCTGCACTTCCAACATCGACCGATTTCTTAGAACTCAAAAGTTGTATATATAAGTTACCAGCGATCGGTCTTTTCAGGTTTATTGTCAAAATGGGTGCGCAGGTGTGGGTTAGACACAATATAGTCTTTAGTATCCATCACAATGTCTTCTTGCAGTTGAATAGACAGTCCACCATCAACTGCGAGGACTTGACCATTGATAAACGATGCTTCATTCGAACAAAGAAAGCCAACAGCATTGGCGATATCAGCCGGAATACCTGTACGCCGAACAGGGTATTGAATTTCAAATAACTTGAACCCGGCATCGTTTCCGACCTCATTCCACATCTCACCACCTTTCTCGGTGACAATATGCCCAGGTGCTATGGCGTTAACTGTAATGCCCATAGGGCCGAAATCGACAGCCATCTGTCGAGTGAGGCCTATGACTGCAGCTTTCCCAGACTCGTATACCAAAGAGCGAGGTGCGTTCAACAAACCGTGAACAGACGACATATTTACTATTCGGCCGACATTCTCTCTTGGTCTCGGCCCATGGCGACGCCCGGCCCCATACCATACAGGAGGATCAAAATTGGGATCGGCGCCTGATTCTTCCATCGCGGGCACACCAAA
>DODG01000393.1:0-402 GCA_003509065.1 Acidobacteriota bacterium | reverse complement strand
TTTGCACCGAGATACAAAGCTCCAACGAGAAGATCCATGCCTTTACGCCATGCTTCTTGGGTGACATCCACCGCAGATCCTTCGCTATCTGGACCGCCTCCATACGCATTCTGTACTAATAGGTCTAGCCGCCCAAACAAGGACATAGATTTTTCAACCATTTCAGAGGCCACCAAATCGTCGGCGACATCGCCGACCATCAGCTCTATTTTGCCACCAGTCGCACGAATTTCTTTCACGGTTTCCAATCCCGCTTCTTCATTGATATCAACAATCAAGATGCTGGCGCCATCATCTGCCAAACGTCGCGCACATCCGCCACCAATACCAAGCGCGCCACCAGTAACAATCGCAGCTCGATCATCAAACCTTCCCATGAATTTTGCCTCGCTACTAAATTTT
>DODG01000119.1:3180-4431 GCA_003509065.1 Acidobacteriota bacterium | reverse complement strand
GGTTGAACTTACTGGCAAGGAGGTCGAACAGCTTCAGCAGCAGCAGGCAAAACGGGTTCACGAAATTGGGCGATTAGAAGAATCACAGCAATTCTTGCGGGAGGAGGTGGCGAAGAGGCAACAAGAACAATCGGAACTTCGTCAACAATTTGCTGAGAAGGAAACGCAGGGGGTCCAAATCGACAAACGACGTGTTCAGCTACAGGCTGATATTGACGGGATTGGCCAGGAGTTGCTCGATGCTGAAGGCCAACTACTCGAAGCGAATCGGCATTTCGCGTTGGCGGAGGACGAGACTGGAATGCTGGAAATGGAACGAAGTGAGCTTGTCGAGGAACGCAGACGTTTCACAGAGGCGGTGTCAATGACTCGCCAGAGGGTTCAACACCAACGTAATGAATTGCACACTTTCGAACTGGAACTGCAGCGGGCCGAGGCCTCACGCGACGCACTAAATGCCTCTGTCGGTCGGTTGATGATTCAAATTGAGAGCAACCAGAGGCGGAAATCTGAACTGGCCGAAACGCTTGACCATGAAGAAGAACCCATCACGGAGTTGAATCAGCAACTACAGAAATTACTGCAACGTCGTCAAGAAACAGAACAGCGGCTTTCGAGTGCGAGAAGCGGCTATTCTGAACTGGAAGTGGAGTTTCGCGATCAGTACACCCGGCTTTCTGAATATGAGCAGGATGTGGCGGCGGCCCGTGATTCGCTAGAAGAGCAACGCATGAGAATGCAGGAGTTATCTGTACGTTCAGAGACTCTGCTCGAGCAGATCACAGCCGGTGGTTACGAGTTAGACGCTTTGGTGCGGGAGATACCGAAAGGCGCAGAGGAAGACACGTGGCAGGGAAAATCAGTTCAGTTGGCCGATAAGATTTCTAAAATTGGGCCAGTTAATCTGGTAGCCATAGAAGAGTTTGAAGAGCAGAGCGAGCGCAAGGAATACCTTGATCGACAATACGACGATCTTAGCGAGGCGTTGAGCACGCTGGAAAATGTCATTCGTAAAATTGACCGTGAAACGAAACAACGCTTCAAAGACACATTTGAATCCCTTAATGCGGGTTTCCAGGAATTTTTCCCGAAACTCTTTGGGGGCGGTAGCGCGACTCTCCAGTTGACTGATGACGATCTCCTATTGGCTGGAGTCACTGTTATGGCCCGACCGCCTGGGAAACGAAACAGCACTATTCATCTTCTCTCTGGTGGAGAAAAAGCGTTGACCGCTGTCGCCCTCCTGTTTTC
>DODG01000119.1:1127-2797 GCA_003509065.1 Acidobacteriota bacterium | reverse complement strand
CTTGATGACACCAATGTCGAGCGCTATTGTGCGACATTACGCACGCTCTCAGATCGCACACAACTCGTCGTGGTCACGCACAACAAGATCACAATGGAAGCTGCCGATGTACTTCTGGGAGTGACCATGGGTGAGCCAGGCGTGTCGGCAATCGTATCGGTTGACGTTGACCATGCGGTCGAGATGGCGGCCAACTGAATTTTCTTTGTGTGCATTCTCGTGCGTCAATGAAGGCTGCGGGCAACACAACCAGGCGAATTCGCACGTTGCGTAGGGAGATCGAAGATCATAACTACCATTATCACGTGTTGGATGAGCCGAAAATCGCGGACTCAGTGTTTGATCAATTAATGCATCAACTGATCTTGCTCGAGCGAGATCATCCGCACCTCCAGACAAGTGATTCACCGACCCAACGGGTCGGTGGGCACCCACTCAGCGGTTTTGCCGAAGTGGTTCATGCAGTGCCGATGCTCTCTTTGAGTAATGCATTCACTGATGAACAAGTCAGGGCATTTGACCGACGCTGCCAAGAGGCGTTGGAGGTAACGTCGATCACTTACCTGGTTGAACCCAAATTGGATGGTTTGGCCGTCAGCCTGCGCTATGAGTCAGGTAGCCTGGTGCGGGCAGCGACGCGGGGTGATGGCAGTCGGGGGGAAGATGTAACACAGAATGCCCGAACGATACGCTCGATTCCTTTGCGCCTAATGGGTAAGCGCTACCCGCGCGTACTGGAGGTCCGAGGAGAAGTGTATTTGCCTCGGGAGGGATTCAATGGTTTGAACGATCGTCAGAGGTCGCGCAACGAAAAACCGTACGTCAATCCACGCAATGCGGCGGCTGGTAGTTTGCGCCAACTTGACGCGGCCATTACCGCGCAGCGACCCCTAGAGTTCTTTTGCCATAGTTTGGGTGTGAGAGAGGGTGGAAGCTCACGGGCAGGGCATGCTGAAACGCTGGCGCAACTTCAGTCATGGGGCCTGCGGACGAATCCACAAAACCAGATCGTACAAGGTATCGAATCGTGCCTGTTCGCCTACCAGAGGTTGTTGGACGAACGTGACAAGCTTCCTTATGAGATCGATGGTGTGGTCTACAAGGTGAATGACTTGGGAGAACAAACCCGCTTGGGTTCAATTGCACGCGCGCCACGTTGGGCGCTGGCGCACAAATTTCCCGCTGAGGAAGCGTTGACGTTTGTTCGGGGCATTGATATTCAGGTCGGTCGAACTGGTGCGTTGACGCCCGTTGCTCGCTTGGAGCCAGTTTTTGTCGGAGGAGTTACGGTTTCAAACGCGACGTTGCATAATCGTGACGAAATACGCCGCCTGGATGTTTGCGTGGGTGATCAAGTGGTGATTCGGCGGGCTGGCGATGTTATCCCCGAACTAGTCTCAGTAGTAGCCCGTGAAAGACCGGATAATGCGGTGACCTATGAATTCCCCCAGCACTGTCCAGCTTGCGGTGCCGATGTGATAGCAGATGAGGGTGGTGCCGTCATTCGATGCAGTGCCGGATTAATATGTAAGGCACAGTTGAGTGAGTCGATTAAACATTTTTCATCTCGCAAAGCGATGGATATCGAGGGACTTGGTAGTAAATTGGTTAAGCAGTTGGTCGATAACAATGTGATCAATGATGTTGCTGATTTGTATCAACTTGATGTG
>DODG01000119.1:0-719 GCA_003509065.1 Acidobacteriota bacterium | reverse complement strand
AGACAACGTTGGCGCGATTTCTTTTCGGTTTGGGTATTCCCCACGTTGGCGAATCAACAGCAGAACGACTGGCATTGCATTTTGGTTCTGTGGATGCGCTGTCGACTGCTGATGCGACGGAAGTTGAACGCGTGCCGGACGTCGGACCAGCGATTAGCTCATCTATTGCAACTTTTTTTGCGCAGGATCGACACTGCGAAGTCATTCAAAGGCTGCGTGATGGCGGTGTGGAATGGGCTCGTCCGTCAGCACAAGCAGCGACAAAAACTGTGTTAGCCGGGAAAACGGTGGTGATTACCGGAGCGCTAAAGTCGATGTCCCGGAGCGAAGCCCGACAACGATTGCAGGACTTGGGTGTCCGTGTGACATCCAGTGTCTCGGCAAAAACCACTTACCTGCTTGCCGGTACGGATCCTGGAACGAAGCTCGACAAAGCTTCGGCGTTAGGTGTCCAAGTTATCGATGAGGAAGAATTTATCAAGTTGGTCAATTGAATGATTTACAGAAACAGGCCATTGTTCCGGAGCGTGTATCACAGTGCTACACTGTTAGAAGACAGGTTAGTGGTGCATAAATCCGAATCGTAGTAACCCAGAAATTAATGCACAGGTGATGTCAGTATGACGAATTCGTTTGGCACAGCATCAATATTGGAAGTGGGTAATGAAACCTACCACTTTCACGATATTACGCGCTTGGGCGCGGGCTTTGATGTTGAA
>DODG01000120.1 GCA_003509065.1 Acidobacteriota bacterium | reverse complement strand
TGGGCAAAATTGCCTATGGGTGTGACATTCCGTGGCGATGCCACATCCATTGCTGTTGATTCGAAAGATAACGTTTACGTTTTTAATCGTGGAACAGAGCCAATTGCGGTATTTGACACTGAAGGTAATTTTTTGAGGGGGATGGGTCATGGGGAATTTGTTAGGCCGCATGGTATTGAAATTGACCTGGATGACAATCTGTACCTTGTCGATGACGACGGGCATTTTGTTCAAAAACGGACTAATGATGGGAAGGTGGTTTTCACGTTAGGAACTAAAGGTGAACCGTGCGAATGGCAGGGCGGAGGAATGTTTAACCGTCCTACAGATGTGGCTATTCATCCAAAAACAGGGGAGTTGTTTGTGTCTGACGGCTACGGCAATTCACGGATTCATAAATTCGACCCTGATGGTCAGCATATGATGTCCTGGGGTGAACCTGGGACCGACCCGGGGCAATTCAGCCTTCCTCATAACATCAGCATGCTTGGTTTGGACAAAGTGGTTGTTGCTGATCGCGAAAATTTCAGGCTGCAAATTTTTACAACTGGCGGTGATTTTGTCGAGCAAATTCATATTCACCATCCGATGTCAGTTACCCAAGGTAAAGGTGATGACGACAACTTGTACGTCGGTGAGATGATTCCTCCGCCTGTTCAGCAAGGGGTGCGTAATCTTGGTGCAATGATTGCGGTACTTTCCTCTGAAGGAGATTACCAGCAACATTTAGGCGGGCCTTTGCCGGGTGAAGGAGTTTCACAGTTCACTGCACCACATGGTGTATCTACTGATTCTCATGGATCGGTATACGTCGCGGAGGTGGCATGGACGAACTACTTTTCCAATCCCGATAATTCGGGCATGGAAACCCCGCCTCTTGGCGAGGTCGTCAGCCTTCGAAAGTGGCGACGTTCATAAGTGTCGAAATTCATGTCTTTTATCAACACGTAAGCGCAAAAGAGATTAGGAACTTATCATGGTCCAACCTGCAACATCAAAAACTGTTTATCAACCCGTGCCGTTTTGGGCAAAGCTTCCGCATCCTATGTTTTTTAAGGAAGCTACTTCGGTGGCCGTCGATTCGCGTGATAACGTCTACGTTTTCAATAGAGGTGATCACCCGGTCATCATATTTGATCGTGATGGAAATTTTCTTGAAACATGGGGCGCAGGTGAATTCGTTCGCCCTCATGGGATCACAATAGATGCTGAGGATAACCTGTATCTGGCCGACGACGACGCGCACGTGATCGAAAAGCGAACTAAGGATGGAGAACTTATTTATCGATTAGGTGAAAAGTGCAAACCTGCAGCATGGCAGGAGGGAGACCCATTTAATCGTCCCACCCACGTTGCTATTCACCCGGACTCAGGGGATCTTTTTATTTCAGACGGATATGGAAACTCCCGTGTGCATCGGTACGATTCTGATGGTAATTACATCAAGTCATGGGGTGAGCCGGGTTCCTTGCCTGGCCAGTTTTCGCTTCCACATAACATTGCGATGAATGGCTCGGATAAAGTGACCGTAGCCGATCGAGAAAATTTTAGACTTCAAACATTTACGATCGACGGGGAATTTGTGCAGCAGATTCATTCTCACAGGCCAATTGCAATTATTAATGGCAATGGATCGGATACGAATCTCTACGTCGCAGAGGCTGGCCCCCCTCCGGTGCAAGAAGGCGTTCGACGACTTGGTCGCAGAGTCGTAGTTATGGATCGGGATGGTAACGAAATGACAAGATTTGGTGACGAATTTGGAGGAGAAGGGCACGATCAATTCCTTGCACCGCATGCGATAGCGGTCGACTCCGAAGGGTCGGTATACGTAGCTGAAGTCTCCTACACGGCATTTGGCTCGCAGCAAGACCCCGTGCGCGAGGTTACAAGTCTTCGAAAGTGGAAACGCGTGAGCGGCTAGATGGTCGGAGTAATTGGAATTGGTCAATAAATCCAAGAAAGGCAAGCTGTCATCAAAAGAGATTGATGAGTTCCTCGCCTTGCCGATTATTGCTCGAATTGCAACCGTTAAACCTGATGGGGCACCTCATGTAGCACCTGTATGGCAGCAATGGGATGGCGAAGCAATGTGGGTGATTCCTCGGAGTCAGTCTAGTTGGTATGCCAATTTGAGTCGTGAGCCACGAGTATGTATTTCCTGTGCGGACGATATCAACCCTGAACATGCACGAGTGACTATAGAGGGTATTGCGGAGGTTGTTTCAGGTCCGGTACCACTTATAGGGCAGGTGAAGCAGATTGCTGATGAAATGGCTATTCGATATATGGGGCCAGAAGGTCCAAGTTATGGAGCTAAGACTGCGGGCCGGCTTAGATATTTAGTGAAAATTACTCCAACGAAAATAACGTCATGGCGTGGCGAATGGCACAAACGTTACATAGTTACTGAATAGATGTATTTGATGGAGATAGTTTCTATCATCCATTGGACGCAGCAAATGAGTGTTTGGAGCCCCATATTCTTATTTGAGATCCATGTTCTTGGTAGTGCAGGACCGTACATGAATCAATAAATTCTCTGAACGGTTCGTTCGGTTCGAAGTATCCACTGGGAGCTTTGGTTAGTTGGTCTCGTAAAGACCTGTGAATCTGTTCCATATCTTCTAATATCTGCCGGGACGTACGGTCTTTTTTGTTCTGCGTTGCATTCCTGTTGAACTCGTCGATGTCGCCAATAGGTTCAATTTGATTTCTATCCAGTGCGTTGACCAATTCCCATTCCCAGGTGGTGACGTGACCAACTATGTCGGTGACAGCGAGTTCATTTAATACTCCTGGCTTAGACATGTCCTCACTTACTAGACGGTCAAGCGAGGTACGGAATTGTCTCCAGTTATCATCTATTGCAGCTAAGACTGCGCTTTTTCTATCTTTCACATTTTTCTCCGCGGTATTGAAATGCGTTGACAGGATACGTTAGGAGAGCTAGCGTGGCGACCCTGCGTTAATTTGCGCTTCAGGATTAATCAATTAATTTGGTGGTGATGACATGACTATTGTTGGAGAAGGCAAGTTTCAATATGAAGTAGACCGGGACTGGCTCCGCAATAAACCTGCTTTTTGGGAACTCGGGCAATGTGCAGATGTTGGAGTTGATTCGAAGGACCGTGTCTGGTTGTTCAGTCGATCAAAACATCCAGTTACATGCTGGACAACGGATGGCCAATTCATAGGCTCTTGGGGTGACCTTGGACTGGATAAGGGTGAATTTCGAGTGCCGCACGGGGTTTTCATTGATAACGAAGATCATATCTGGCTCGCTGATCACCAGACTCATCAGGTTACTAAACATAATGAAAACGGTGAAATTCTCAGCGAATTAGGCGTGCATGGGTATGCCAGTATTACGGTGACAACAGTGGGTGGTAATGGATTGCCATTTAATAATCCAACCGGGCTTGCGACTGCGACTGATGGTCGACTGTTTGTCTCAGATGGTTATGGAAATCGCAGGGTTCATCGTTTTAGCTCAAGCGGTGAACTTGAGCATTCCTGGGGCGAGGCAGGTACTGGTCCGGGGCAGTTTTCGATTTTGCATAAAGTTGGTGTCGACAAAAACAATAAGGTTTACATTTGTGATCGTGAGAATAATCGTATTCAGATATTTGACGTTGATGGCAATTATCTTTCTGAGTGGAATGACGTGGTGGGTCCTGGCGACATTTTCTTTGATGACGAAATTGCCTATGTAGTCGAGCAGGGTGGAGGCAATGGGATTTCGATATGGAGTTTGAGCGGAGAGTTGATCACTCGATGGCGTGGTAACGCAGACGCGTGTCAAGCTGCGCATGGAGGAAGTTTTGATTCTAATGGCAATATTTATGTTGCCGAAATTGGCGAGCCAGGCCAGGGGCAGCGAGTGACGAAATTTAGCTTAATTTAGGGAACTATCTATTTTTGTTATCGAGGCATATGTGTTCGGTACCCGAAACTATTAGATGAGTAGCATTGACGTGAAAACCATGACGATTGTGGACCTTGGAAATGAATTCTTGGACCAATTGATTGTCAAGTGGCATAGTTCGACCGCAATTGGTGCATAACAGGTGATGATGGTTTGACTGGCTTATCCATTCGAAAAC
>DODG01000259.1 GCA_003509065.1 Acidobacteriota bacterium | reverse complement strand
ACGAACGACCTTGGTGGAAAAAATAAAACGCTTAGGGGTTTAGGTAACCTGTGCCACCACGTTACGACTACTGGACGATTATGCTCAATGAGAGGCCGGCGGCGTTTCGCGCCTATAAGCGAGAGGACTTGATGCCAACTTATAGACGCCTATTAGCGAAGCATTCAAGTGCTGTCCTTATGTGGTTTTCCAAGGGAGGCCTCTGGCCATCGCCTGAGGAAGAACAGTCATCGCGTAGGAATGAAGTTCGCAAGAACAGAGAGTCTCGATGGCAGCCAGAGGGTAGCCATGAAGATCCTCGTGCGCGTCGAGTCACAAATCGAACGAAAAAGTCGTGACTGACAGCAATGAAACGTAACCACTAGAGCTCATCAGGCACACCAACAGAAGTTGAGAAGGAACTAGGCGAGCACTCGGCGTTTAGAAAAAACCGGGAAATAAAGTCACGGATTTCTTCGGGCGAGGTAGCAGAATTGATTGCCTGGCGTAATACCGTGCCGCGATTGAGCCCTTTTGTATACCAAGAAGCTAATGCTCTCAGCTTGTTCACCACCCATCGTTCACGACTACTTGGGTTGCGTGGCACGGGCTGAACAAGACGGTGCACGCCTCGGTCATCATCGCTGGGATTAGTCATTAATAGGTCCAAGTAATCCAAAAGAAACTGACCGCGAACGTGAAGAGGAATGTGCCGCGCTGGTTTACCATTTGCTAAGTCTAATGCCTGTGCAAAAACCCATGGATTCCGCAAAGCGCCTCGCCCAACGAGTACGCCTGCTGCCCCACTCTGTGTCATACGATCAACCAACTGATCGGGCTCTACGCAATCACCACTACCCCAAACCGGAATCCTCACCGCACTCGCTACCTGCCCAATGAGGTCCCAGTTTGACGTCCCCTTGTAGGCTTGTTTGGCAGTTCGACCATGAACCGCCACTGCCGCTGCGCCCGCATCTTCGACCATTTGAGCAACCTGGACGGCATTAATTTCTTCATCGCTCCATCCAGAACGCATTTTGACAGTTACCGGAATTTGCACAGCGTTGGTCATTGCCCGAACAACCCGAGCTGCGTGTTGAGGTTGTCGCATGAGACTGCAGCCAGCATTATGCTTAGCAATTTTCTGCACTGGACAACCCATATTTACATCAACAATGTCGGCACCAAGGCTTTCCAAGATTTGTGCGGCGTCTGCCATCTTTTCTGGATCACCGCCAAACGTCTGAATAGAAACCGGTCGCTCTTCTTCCCTGTATTCAGCGTATTCAAGAGTGCGATCGATGCCACGAACAAGTCCTTCCGAACTTACCATTTCGGTTACGACTAAACCGCAGCCGCCACGACGTTTAACCAAACGCCGAAACGCAGAATCAGTCAATCCAGCCATTGGAGCCAGCGCAAAAGGCGCATCGAGTTTAATGTGACCGATTTTCATAGCACACTGTTCGCGTAATTATCTCAGGTTAATATGGACGCGCATCTGCGGCATCGATTTCCACGCTGACCGCCTGACCAATTAGATCTACTGAGAGCACTAGTCGTGCGTGAGAGCCCTTACGAGTCAGTCGACCAATCACACCGCTCAGAGGTCCGTGCATCACCTCAACCATCATACCTTCATGAATTAATGGGCAAGGATCATATTGCAAGTCGCTGTCGACTAATTGACGAATTCCTTCAATTTCACGTTCCGGAATTGGAGCCAACACTCCATCAAAAGAAACAATGCTGACAACGCCGAAACATTTAAGGATCGACAATCTGGCAGCAGTATCAAACCGGGCAAAACAGTAACCTGGGAATAACGGCCAGTCAATTCTCTTTTTTCGATCCTTCCAGCGACTCCACCGTGTTATTGTCGGGAGGAAGGCCTCAAACTTCTTTTGTTCCAACTCCACACGCACTCGCTGCTCATGACGTGACCGCGTCCAAACAGCGTACCACTGCGACTCGTGTGTCACTTTGGTCTCAGTTTTGCTATCTACAGTTTCGATGGCCACCAGCTCAACCATGATGCTAGTTACTTTGAAGTGCGGCGAACTAGGGTGTCAGCTACATGTCAGACTTGTCAGCCAAATTTTGAGCGATGCGTTCATCGTAAGCTTCGCGCAGTGCTTCGTTTTTCCACTCAATAATCGCTTCTTCTCGCAATGTACCCATATACGATTCGAACTCGGCATCACGACGCTCGATGAAAATACGATTTTGGATCTCGTCTTTTACTTCCTCAAATGGCACAAAGCCAGCCTCCGTTAACGTGTCCAACTGAAGGATCTGGTAACCAAGCGTTGTTTTAAATGGTTGGCTCATGTCACTAGGCTCCATATTAATAAGCAGATCTTGAATAGCAGGTGCTAAATCATTCTCATCGATTGGCCCAATGAGTCCTCCCTTAGATCGAGATTGCGAATCTGAGATCTCAGCAGCAACAGAAGCAAATGATTCACCTTTTAGGATGCGCTGCCGTGCTGCTTCGGCTTTTTCCATTAGTATGCGATCCGTTTCTAGATTTGTATTGCCTTCTAAAGATTCAATCAGAATTTCACGGAGGGTTACACGGCGCGGAATACCATAATCATCCAAGTGGTTTTCGTAGTACTCTCGAATTTCGAACTCCGTCAAACGAACTTTACTCATGATGGCAACCTGTCTGACTCTGGAGATCATTACTTGGCGCTCCATCGATCGACGAAGGTCATCCATCGTCATGTCTTCTGCAGATAGTGCTGCCTCAAACTGCTCGTCTGTTTCAAAATT
>DODG01000110.1 GCA_003509065.1 Acidobacteriota bacterium | reverse complement strand
AGTCACGATGGTGCAGACATTCTTTCTATTGTTCTGAAATATTATTAAAAACAGGCGCATTGTAAACGTGGATTTTGAGGCTGTCAAGACGAACCAGTCCTAAGGCTAATTCTTTTGCAATATCAGATAAGTGACTGCCTCGCGTATCTCCCTGGATTACAATGCGTGCATCATGACCACGTCAGCCTTTGGACCGAGTCATCTGGATGACTTGGACCCTGACCGCGATCTAGGCAAGCCTGGCGTTTTCCCATTTACGCGAGGTATTTACCCTGAAATGTACCGACGTCGCCTTTGGACGATGCGGCAATATGCAGGGTTCGGTACGGCTACCGAATCGAACGAGCGCTACCGATACCTGCTTTCAAAAGGCGTCACGGGGTTGAGTGTTGCCTTCGATCTGCCAACGCAGATGGGATATGACTCCGATCATCAACTGGCTGCTGGCGAGGTTGGGCGTGTAGGTGTTGCCATTGATTCTCTGGATGATATGGAAGAGCTATTTAAGCAAATTCCGCTTGATCGCATTTCCACATCTATGACTATCAACGCAACTGCACCAATTCTCTTAGCTCTTTACATCGCAACGGCGCGCCGGCGCGGTATACCGCTTACGTCGCTGAGCGGTACGATTCAGAATGACATCTTGAAGGAATATATTGCTCGCGGCACTTATATCTATCCTCCGCGCCCCTCTCTGCGCCTTATAACTGACGTCTTTGCCTTTTGCCAACATGAGGTGCCAAGGTGGCACCCTATCTCAATCAGCGGGTACCATATCCGTGAGGCTGGCGCCACCGCTGTTCAAGAAGTTGCATTCACCTTGGCCAATGCCATTACATACGTGGAGGCAGCCGTTAGAACAGGCTTGGACGTGAACGCATTCGGCAAGCGACTCTCATTCTTTTTCGCTGTGCACAACAATGTAATCGAGGAAATCGCTAAATTCCGTGCAGCCAGGCGACTCTGGGCACGTTTAATGAGGGATCGGTTTAGTGCGTCCGACCCACGCGCTCAGCAGTTACGCTTTCATAGCCAGACTGCTGGGAGCACCCTGACTGCGCAACAGCCGAACAACAACATCGTTCGCGTAGCCCTACAAGCACTTGCCGCTGTCCTCGGTGGTACCCAGTCGCTCCATTGTAATGGACGAGACGAAGCACTTGGATTACCAACAGAGGAATCGGCACGAATTGCACTCCGTACCCAGCAAATTCTTGCAACAGAAACAGGGGTTGCTAACAACGTAGACCCAGTGGCAGGTTCCTATGCAATCGAACTCCGAACAAACGAACTGGAACGTGATATTCAAGCGCTCCTAGGCAAGATCGATCAACTGGGTGGCATGGTTGTTGCAATTGAAAATGGAGAGATTCAACGCACATTGCAAAACACTGCATTTCACATGCAGCAACAAATCGATGCTGGGGAGCAAATAGTGGTGGGGGTTAATAAATTTTCAACTAAAACTCGACCGAACATCGACAGTCTACAAATAGATACCGGTGCCGAGTCAGTACAGCGATCACGCCTTCAACGTCTCCGCTCTGACCGGGATTCTGCTCGATCCTCCGAAGCCCTAGTCAACGTTACTGTGGCGGCACACAAAGATTCGAACCTCATGCCCCCGATTATTGCTGCTGTCGAAGCAAGATGTACCGTGGGTGAAATAAGCGATGCGTTACGTGGGATATTCGGTGAATACCGAGACTCGGCATGACAACAGTCAGTTCGCAACAAAAAGGACTTCATCGTCACGCTTCGTCTTCATATTGTTCTTTCAACTTTGCAACAACATTGGGATCAGCCAATGTAGTCGTGTCACCAAGTGATTTACCATCAGCAATGTCCCGGAGTAAACGTCGCATGATTTTGCCCGAACGCGTCTTCGGTAAATCCGGGGCAAATATAATGACTTCCGGTCGAGCGATCGCCCCAATCTTCGAGACGACATGTGCTTTAAGCTCATCGCCCAGAGAGTCCGAGGTAGTCACGCCCTCCTTGACTGTAACGAAGGCTGCAATTGCCTGACCCTTGACATCATGAGCTAGACCTACAACAGCCGCTTCAGCTACAGCGTTGTGATCGACCAGTGCGCTTTCGACCTCCATCGTTCCGATACGATGTCCGGCTACATTCAGTACATCATCAACCCTACCAAGCAGCCACAAATACCCGGAGGCATCTATCTTCGCACCGTCACCGGTGAAGTACGCTCCATCCGCCCACTTACTCCAGTACTGCGCTACATATCTTTCTGGATCACCATAGATACCTCGGAGCATAGCCGGCCATGGCTTGGTAAGTGCCAGTAGGCCACCACCTTGTTCAATCACACGACCGTCATCGGCACGAATTTCAGCGCTGATCCCGGGAAATGGGTGTGTGGCTGAGCCTGGTTTTAATGTAGTCAGACCAGGAAGTGGTGTAATGAGAATCATACCGGTTTCAGTTTGCCACCATGTGTCCACTATGGGACAACGTTCTCGTCCTACGTACTGGTGATACCACATCCACGCCTCTGGATTAATCGGCTCTCCAACGGAACCTAGTAGACGAAGCGTTGATAAGTCATGCCGCTCAAGCCACGACGTTCCCCAGCGCATGAACGCCCGGATGGCTGTGGGTGCCGTGTAGAACACGGTGACACCATATCGTTCCACAATCTCCCAAAATCGATCTCGCTCAGGCCAATCGGGTGCTCCTTCGTACATCACCACGGTCGCACCATTAGATAACGGCCCATAGACCACATAACTGTGCCCGGTCACCCAACCAATATCCGCCGTACACCAGAACACGTCCTCATCTTGAAGGTCGAAGATCCACTTCGTAGTGGCATAAGTGCCAACCAGATAACCACCCGTGGTATGCACGATCCCCTTTGGCTTTCCAGTCGTTCCGGATGTATAAAGGATGTACAGCATATCTTCGGCATCCATCACTTCCGGCTCACACACGACGGAGGCATCACGCATTAAATCGTGATACCAACTATCGCGCCCCTCTTGCATTTCGCAGGGCACTCTCGCATGGGTCTCGCGCTGGATGACTACGACGTGTTGAATTGACGGGGTACCAGCAAGCGCTTCGTCAGCCATAGCTTTAAGCGGCACAATCTGACCACGACGGTATCCACCATCAGCAGTTACCAGGAGACAGGCTTTGGCATCATTAATGCGATCCCGAAGCGATTCCGCACTGAAGCCTCCAAAGACGACGCTATGCACTGCACCAATCCGAGCACACGCCAACATGGCAATAGCCAATTCTGGAACTAATGGCATATAGAGTGCTACCCGATCGCCTCGTTCCACTCCAAGCGACTTGAGAACATTTGCGAAAGCACTCACCTGTCGGTACAGGTCGAAATAAGTTAGTGTTCGCCGATCCCCAGGCTCACCTTCCCAAATGAGAGCAGCTTTATTTTTTCGAGCAGAGGTAATGTGGCGGTCAACGCAATTGACAGAGACATTCAACTTCCCACCGACGAACCACTGTGCATGCGGAGGCTTCCATTCAAGCACCCGATGCCACGGTTGGATCCATTCGAGTTCCTTAGCAAAGCTCTCCCAAAAACCCTCAAAATCCTCAGTGGCTTTTTTATAGACCGAAACATCAGAAACCCGCGCTTCTTGACGAAATTTGTCAGACGGAGGAAAACTCCGTTGCTCGTCGAGTAGTGCGTCGATTTCCTCTAACCTGTTAGGTTCGTCTGCCATGAAAACTCTCCTGAAGCGGTCGTCGCAGGTGTCTCTCGATAGCCAATATTGCGTGCCTGAGAATCAGCTTCCTCATGCAACATTGGGACCGCAACCTGTGCGCCCAAACGGCAGCTTAGTCGTAGTACTCGCGTCCAAGGTGTGTGATGAGTTCTTCACCCCGCAGATGGCGGAGTGTGTTCTTGAGCTTCATCAATTGAATAAATAAGTCGTGTTCAGGATACAGCTCTGGAGCATGCATTGGGCTCTTGAAATAAAATGAGAGCCACTCTTGGATGCCCGTAAGGCCAGCACGCTTCGCCAGATCGAGAAACAACACAGTATCCAGAACGATCGGTGCTGCCAATATGCTGTCACGACACAAAAAATTAATTTTTAGCTGCATTGGATAACCAAGCCACCCGAAGAGATCGATATTGTCCCAACCCTCTTTATTGTCTCCTCGAGGCGGATAGTAATTAATGCGAACAACGTGGCAAAGTTTGTCATACAAAGCTGGATAAAGATCAGGTTGCAGTATGTAGTCCAAGACTGATTTCTTGCTTTCTTCTTTCGTTTTAAACGAATCAGGATCGTCCAACACTTCCCCATCTCGATTTCCCAAGATGTTTGTCGAGTACCAGCCGGACACGCCAAGCAGACGAGCTTTCAGCCCTGGCGCCACGACAGTCTTAAGTAACGTTTGACCGGTTTTAAGATCCTTGCCGATTACGCATGATCCCGTTTGTTCGGCTAATTCCAATAACGCGGGAGTATCAAGACTCAGATTGGGTGACGCATTCGCGTACGGTAGACCCTCTTTCAACGCCGCGTAAGCATAAATCATGCTGGATGCGATAGCCGGATCGTTAGCATCCATGGCCTGCTCAAACGCCTTAAGCGATTCATGAGCTTTTCCAGGAGTCATGAAAATCTCAGTACTGCCGCACCAGACCATAACTATGCGATCGACGTTATGAGTCGTCTTAAATTTTTGAATATCAGCCCTAACTTGGTCAGCAAGATCGCGCTTGGTTTTACCGATCTTTACGTTTGGACCATCGAGGCGTTTAACGTATTGACGATCAAAAACAGCTGGCCACGGCCGAATCTGTGACAATTCGTCACGTAGCTTCTCTAAAAGATCAGCCTCAAGAACACCTGCCGTGCAGGCTGCCTCGTAACAGTTATCTTCGAAGAT
>DODG01000039.1 GCA_003509065.1 Acidobacteriota bacterium | reverse complement strand
CCCAGATTCCACGAGCAACTCACGCACTTCATCACCGGTTAAACCATCCGGATGCCGTCCAGAAAACGAGCTAAAATTTACTTCGTCAGCACCTCTTGAGCTTCCTTCATGGTCAGCACGATCCACATCAATAACAATGGAAGAAAGAGCCCGTCGATCACCTCGATGAACAGCTCTCACTGTTCCAGCAGCAGGCGAAGTGTGCCTAACTCCAAGATTCTTCTTATCCTCCATTAGCAACTGTCCACGACGAACACTGTCACCAACGGTCACATGCATAGTGGGTCGTAAGCCTACATAATCCTCCGCAATGAGTCCGACCGTTTGGGTAGATTTTCCAGACTCTATTTGCTGAATGGGCGCACCGGCGATCGGAAGCCGCAAGCCTCGACGAACTCGGTGTAAAGCCATTCAGTCGACCCTATTCCTCAAGATTCCTGATCTTGTTCAACCAATTGACAAATGATGTGCAGAATTGTGCGATGCAATTCCTGTACACACGGCACTGAATCATCGGGCGCTACGATATGGATATCCGCAGCTTGTCCAATCACACCGCCATCCAGACCTGTCAGCCCGATACAGGTAAGTCCTCTTTGAGTCGCCACTTTGAAAGCCGCTAACACATTAGACGACTCACCACTTGTAGAAATTCCTATAACTACATCGCCTGAACGTCCTAGCGCCTCGATTTGGCGCGCAAATACATATTCATATCCGTAGTCGTTGGCAACAGCAGTCACGACACTGGTATCAGCAGTCAAGGCAATCGCAGGTAAAGCCTTACGATCACGCATAAAACGACCAACAAATTCGGCTGCGACATGCTGTGCATCACTCGCACTGCCACCGTTGCCAAATAACAACACCTTGTTCTCACGTATAAAGGCGTCCTGGATTACCTGTGCAGCTTTCAGCAGAGGTGTCTGATCGAGGCTTAGAAATTTTTGGTGGGCGCGAATTACATGAGAAATTAACTCATTTACAATCTGCGCTCGCTCTTTGGTCAGAACGTCCTCCATTCCCAATCAATGAAGAAGACTTCTTGCAAGGAGATTGTGAATATTTTCTCAAGCAAAAACATAAAAAAAAGGCCTGATGCCAGAAGCGGATATAAACCGCCCACTGCTTATTTATCTCTCACGCCCAACGCTTGAATGGTAACGAACCTGTTGAAGGTAAGTCAAACCTTCTGGAATCAATATTTTTGGTGAATCTAAAACAAACTTCCCAAGCAGATTCTACTACTGCAACCTCTTAATTTGTGGCGATCTAGTGATTCTGGTACGATGCGCGTGATCCAGAGAATCAGAGCAGACACTCATTATTTTGCGGCTTCCGCCGTGCGGGTGTTATGAGTCGAACACGCCGATGATGGTGAAGAAGATTGTCGTCTGTCACACGCAGGTTCCCTTTATCGAGGGTGGTGCGGAATTCCATGTACGGGAGTTGGTCAAACAACTCAAGGTGCACGGTTACGAAGCAGAATTGATAAGCGTGCCATTTAAGTGGTACCCAAAGGAAGAAATCATTGCTCACGCAAGTGCCTGGCGCTTATTGGACCTAAGTGAAAGCACCGGGCAGCCAATTGACTTGGCTATCGGCCTAAAATTTCCTTCCTACTTCGTGCGTCACCCATGCAAGGTTTCATGGATCATTCACCAATACCGAGCAGCCTATGATTTATGCGGTACACCGTACTCGGACTTCAAGCACATCGAAGGTGACGTCGGACTGCGCAATACGCTCATGCAATTAGATCGAAAAATGCTAGGTGAATGTCGCAGACTTTTCACGAACGCTAAGAACACGGCGGCAAGGTTAAAGAAATTCAATGGTATAACCGCTGACCCTCTATATCATCCCCCTCGACTGGCTTCGCAACTTCGGAGTGGAGAATATGGAAACTACGTGCTTTCAGTCGGCCGGCTTGAATCCGTTAAACGGGTGGAACTCGTTGTTAAAGCCATGCAGCATGTTGACAAACCTATCCGACTACTCATCGTTGGTGATGGAACCTATCGACAAAAGATCCAACAAATGGCAGAGCAATCAGGGATAGAGCAACGAATAGAATTTTTGGGACAAGTATCTGACAAAGATTTGATTGACTTATATTCTAAGGCGCTGGCAGTTATATATGTGCCTTATGATGAAGACTACGGTTACGTAACTTTGGAAGCTTTTCTGGCACATCGACCCGTCATCACAGCGGAAGATTCTGGAGGCCCCTTAGAGTTTGTCAAACATGATGTAAACGGCGCCGTGTGCCAACCAGAACCGGAATCGATCGCTTCAGAAATTAATTCGTTGGCTAGCAATCGAACGAAGGCTGCTATGTTGGGAGAGTCAGGCTACGATAGCGCTCGAGATATTTCATGGTCTGGTGTCGTCGAACAACTAGTCGGCGCAGCAGAGAACAATACTTACGACGGATAATTGGAACTGTCTTGTGTCTAAACTCATTATTCAGATTCCGTGTTTAAACGAATCGGCAACTCTGCCGGAAACCTTAAATGATCTCCCCAAAAACATCCCAGGCATCGATATTATCGAAATACTGGTAATCGATGACGGTTCGACTGACAACACAGCGTCTGTCGCTCGAGAGCATGGGGTACATCATGTAATACGGTTCAAGCGGAATCGTGGACTGGCAGCTGCTTTTGCAGCAGGCCTTGATGCCTGCTTAAAGCATGGTGCGGACTTCATCGTGAATACCGATGCAGATAATCAGTATAGTGGAGCGGATGTGGCTAAACTGCTGGAACCACTAGTCGGTGGGCATGCTGATGTAACTATTGGTGACAGAAACATCGCTTCGCTAAAACACTTACCAATCATTCGTCGAATCCTACAACGTCTTGGAAGTTGGGTGGTGCGTCAAGTTTCAAGTACAAATGTGCCTGATTCTACTAGTGGGTTTCGAGCGTACACTCGAGAAGCGGCCCTGAGCATGACGTTAGTGTCTGAATTTTCCTATACCCTGGAATCAATTATCCAGGCTGGCAAGAAACGGTTGGCGATTGCGCACGTGTTAATCGATACCAATCCTAAGACTCGAGAATCGCGTTTGTTTAAGAGTGTTGCATCCTACGTAAAGAAGTCTGCAGCAACAATTATTCGGGTCTATGCAATGTACGAACCGCTTAAGATTTTCACTTATATTGGCATCATATTCTTTGGCGCAGGATTCGCCATCTCGCTTCGATTTCTTTATTTCTACCTCAACAACGCAGGACAAGGTCACCTACAATCCTTAATCCTTTCCGCGGTACTCATGATTGTCGGATTTCAAGTCCTTCTCATTGGACTTGTAGCTGATGTTATTTCTGGCAACCGAAAACTTATTGAAGATCTAGTTTATCGAGTTCGAAAAATGGAATTGTCGCTCGGCACAATTACAGACAGGAATAATACCGATGTTGGGTCCACACATCACGAGTCGGAGACACACTGACGTGGCATCCGCTTCATCAACATCGATAGTCATTCCAGCATTTAACGAAGGGGTGATTACCGGGGACGTGGTCAGCCAACTAAAGACTTTAGCCTCATGGCACGAGATCATCGTAATCGACGACGGCTCATCTGATGACACAGGGGCACAAGCTAGACAGGCTGGCGCTACCGTCATTACCCATCCCTACACTAAAGGGAACGGAGCAGCGGTCAAAACTGGCATCCGCTACGCAACTGGAGAATTCATACTAATCGTTGACGGCGATGGCCAGCATCGCACTGAGGACGCGCTACGTATAGTTGAACAATTGGGTGAATATGATTTAGTTGTCGGCACTCGATCTAGCGTAAGTCAAGCGACGCTAGCCCGCCGAGCCGGAAACTTTGTTCTCAGCTGGTTGGCCAGCTACCTAGCTGAACATCCTATTCCTGATCTCACATCAGGATTCAGAGCCATGCGGCATAGTTACGTGAAAGATTTCATTCATCTACTACCAAATGGTTTCTCCACTCCGACAACGACCACACTAGCGTTCATCAAGGCTGGATACAACGTAACATTTGTACCCTCAGAAGCACACGTGCGATCTGGCCATTCAAAAATTCGTTTTGTGACAGATGGCGTAAAGTTTTTCTTAATCTTGTTACGGGTAATTACAATTTATAGCCCGTTACGAATCTTTGTACCTGCTGCACTTACCTCATTCACAGTTGGATCTGGGTACATGCTGTGGACAATTCTTTTTCATTCACGCGTTACAAACTCATCAGTACTACTAATCGTGCTCGGTGTTGTTGTGTTCCTTATGGGACTTGTCTGCGAACAGATCTCTGCGATTCGCTTCGACAGGCGTAAATGACTCGTCAGACGGTGGTCATGGTGACGACGTCATACCCTAGATTTCCTGGGGATACAGTCGGCACCTTTATGGAGCCAATTGCACGTGGTGTCGCTGCACGCGGTCATAAAGTGCACGTCGTCGCTCCATGGCATCCACTCATTAAGCGAGCATCGGTCGAAAACGGTATTCATTTCCATTTTTTTCGTTACATGCCACTTTCCTCATTGAATGTATTCGGCTATGCAAGCGCTCTGAAAAACGATACGGACCTTCGACCATCTGCCTATGTGGCCGCTCCATTTGCCCTTCTCGCAGGTTGGCGAGCCGCTCAGAAGGTTGCGAAAACCCATGGGGCTACGATTATGCACGGTCATTGGGTGATTCCTGGTGGTGTGATTGCGGCAACGGCTGCCGGAAATATTCCAGTCATCCTGAGCCTGCACGGCTCTGACATATTTGTAGCCGAACATCACAGCCTCGCTCGACGAGCTGCCAAGTTTGCATTCCAGCGCGCAGCCTGGGTAACAGCGTGTAGTAGCAATCTACGGCAGCGAGCGATGGTACTTGGCGCAAGAGAAAACCGAATTGAAGTGCTTCCTTATGGAGTCGATGGCGATCGCTTCAAACCCGATGCAAGCGCCAGAGCGAGGATCCGTCAGAAACTGAATATCTCTGCTGATCAACCCATGGTATTCATGGCGGGCCGACTGGTCAGAAAGAAAGGGTTCGGATCCCTGCTGAAAGCAGCAGTCCGACTAATGCCAAAATGGCCAACCCTGCAAATAATCATCGCAGGCATCGGTGACCTAGATGATGAGTTGCGGGCCGAAGTAACCTCTCTCAATCTCAATGACAATGTTCAATTCACTGGGGAACTGCCACAGAACGACATACCAGGTTATCTGACTGCCGCTGACCTCGTAGTTGTACCATCGATTCAAGACGACGCCGGTAATGTCGATGGTTTACCAAACATTCTCATGGAAGCACTGGCATCTGAAACAGCAGTGGTCACAACGAAGGTAGGTGGAATTGACGCGGTAGCTGTCGACGG
>DODG01000358.1:5299-6751 GCA_003509065.1 Acidobacteriota bacterium | reverse complement strand
GGATTGGGCAGTCTGCCCAAAAAGATACTAATCGCAACTACCACACCCATTTCCGATGATGCATTCAACATCAGGGGCCAAGAAAAACGCCACTGCCGTCCGAATATTGGATCAGAAGTACTGACGCCCCCACCCCTTGGCAACCCACGAAATAGCCCTCGAGCAAACGCCAGGGCGACGATCATTTCCACTGTCATGCACACAACCAGGGCAACCGCCCCTATCGAGGCACCGGTGAAAAACCTAGGCAACAAGACCAAGGAACCTGCGAGCGAAACAAATCGTACTAAAGTGGCATAGGTAATAAATATAGTACGCTGGTGCATCAAGATCAGGCCAAAACAGATCGAGCGTATGATCAGAATTGGGGCACTTAACGAGAGGATGAACGTGGCAATTTTGGCCTGTAACACGACCGGCTGACTCGCTCCAAAGATGCCCCCATAAACCCAGTCACCCAAGTCTGTGAACGCAAGCACCTGCGCCAACCCCCACGGTACCGCTACGATCACTATCATGAAACGTAAGAGAGGTCTTAGCGATCGTTTCGTCTTTAGGTATGCGAGGGTAATGAGTGACCCCACTTCGGTACTTGACGAAAGCGCAAAATAAAGGATGAAAGCAAGGTGAAACGCGGCCAAGGTCACACTCTGATCTGGCGACCGTGCCAATACTGCATTGATCACTGACTTTGAGATCATATTGAGCTCCGTCATCAGGATCAGGGGCATAAAAAATCGATAAGCCGTCCCCAGGGTTACGTGGTTAGCCATATATGCCATTCTCTTACAATCTTTTTAGTGCATCAGGGGCATTGCCCTTGTTCATACACCAGAAGGGCCTACCGCAGACACTCAACAATACAGTGAACTTCTTTCGTGAGCTTGAACGTGCGTTTTACTTTAAGCTGACTAAGGCCTCTGTATGTTCTGGCCCCAGCCCACAACAGCCACCAATGATACTTACACCCATCTCTTGCCACTCGACCGCAAAATCCTTCAACTCGTTCGGAGTGATAACACCTTCAAATTTCCAATTAGGGCTCTTGAAGTACCCACTGTCTGGATAAGCCATCAACGCGCCGCTATGGTGTGTCTTAACTAAATCTATCGCATCGGAAATAAGATCTACAGAGGTATGCATGATACCCATCGCATCAAACTTAAAGTTAGACGCATCCTGAATATTGTCAATCAGCGGGATCGTTTCGTCATGATAGCCAGTAATGAGTGCGGTCGGCGCAGCTCGCTGTGCAGACAGACCACACCAGACGGGCAACGTGGAAGATGAGACGCATCTGAAAAGCGGCAACATACGAGTTGGGATTGACATCATCTCAAGAAGTATTAAATCCACCTCACCTTCTTCGAAAAAAGACACCATTTCGTCAAACGCTTCTATGCATGTTGCCGTAGATTTCTCCTGTTCAGAAGCAAATGACAAAGCATGTGA